>MHZN01000053.1 GCA_001830395.1 Pseudomonadales bacterium RIFCSPLOWO2_12_59_9
TGGGCTAAAGCCCACCCTACATAATCGGTCTTCACTATTAATGGGGACATAGCCTTTTCGTTTGAGGCTTGCAATGAAACTACTAATTCTCGACCGCGACGGCGTGATCAACCAGGACTCCGACGACTACATCAAGTCGGTGGACGAATGGTTGCCGCTGCCCGGTGCCATCGCCGCCATCGCGAACCTCAGCAAGGCCGGCTGGACAGTGGCCGTGGCCACCAATCAATCGGGCCTGGCCCGCGGTTACTACGACCTGGCGGCGCTCGACGCCATGCACCAGCAGTTGCGTAAGCTGGTGGCCGAGCAGGGCGGTGAAGTCGGCCTGATCGTCTATTGCCCGCACGGCCCGGATGACGGCTGTACCTGTCGCAAGCCCAAACCCGGTATGCTAAAAACCATAGCCGAGCATTACGGCGTGGCGCTAACAGGGCTGTGGTTTGTTGGCGACAGCCTGGGTGACCTGCAAGCGGCGGTGACCGTCGACTGTCAGCCCGTATTGGTAAAAACCGGTAAGGGCGAACGTACCCTGGGCAACGACTTGCCCACAGGTACTTTAATTTTTGAGGATCTGGCAGCCGTGGCTGCGCAACTCCTTCATTAGGGTCAGAGTTTTTATGTCGATAGTGCAGGCTGGCAAAACCTTTCTTTTCTACCTGCTACTGGCCCTGAGCGCCTTGCTCTGGTGCACCCTGAGCATGTTTATCGCGCCATTTTTGCCGTTTCGTCAGCGCTATCGTTTTATCAATGTTAACTGGTGTCGGTTTGCCGTCTGGCTGACCCGCCTGATGCTGGGCATCGACTATCAGGTTATCGGCGCCGAGAACGTACCGAGCCAGCCTTGCGTGATCCTCGCCAAGCACCAGAGCACTTGGGAAACCTTCTTCCTGTCCTGCTACTTCGAGCCGCTTAGCCAGGTGCTCAAGCGCGAGCTGCTGTATATCCCATTTTTTGGCTGGGCGATGGCCATGCTGAAACCCATCGCCATCGACCGCAGCAATCCAAAGGCGGCGCTTAAACAACTGGCCAAGCAAGGCCAGGCCTGTCTGGAGCAGGGCGCCTGGGTGCTGATCTTCCCAGAAGGTACACGGATACCCATGGGCCAGATCGGCAAGTTCACCCGTGGCGGCGCCGCGCTGGCGGTCAATGCCAACCTCCCGGTGTTACCGATCGCCCACAATGCCGGCGCCTTTTGGCCCAAGCACGGCTGGGCCAAGCGCGCCGGCACCATCACAGTAGTGATAGGCGCCCCCATGTACGCCGAGGGTACTGGCCCCCGGGCGATTGCCGAGCTGAATGACCGCGCCTTTGACTGGGTCAAACAAGCACAAATAGAAATCGGTGCACTGCCCGCCGAAGCAACGCCCAGCGAGACCGCTGTGGTTGCTTGATTGCCTGTGGATAAAGCTGTGGGCAAAATACCGGCAGACTGCCATCAGTTGAGTTAACTGCTTGTTTTAACAGCAGATAAGCGTCTGTAATAATAAGCAGCAAGGCGTGCATAAGTATTTTTTATGACGCTCTTCAGACCGCCTCCAACACTCCGCTGACAACCGCGCTGAAGCGGTCGCCAGGCATCCAGCAGCGAAGGTTCAAGCCAAGGTCGCGCCGACCTTGGCCAGCGCCTGCCGAATCGCTTCTTGGGAGCTTTGCGTCAGCGGCACCATGGGTAATCGACATTCGTCGCTGCAGATACCCAGCAAAGCTGCAGCAAATTTGATTCCGGCCGGACTCGGTTCAGCAAACAACGCAGCATGCAGCGGCACCAATTGCTCATGCACCCGCAAAGCCGCGACGTAGTCTTGCGCGGTGGCTAAATGTTGCAAGCGCACACATTCAGCCGGCAGCACGTTAGCGGTCACCGAAATGCAGCCGCCACCACCGTTAGCCCGATAAGCCAGCGCCGTAATGTCGTCACCGGAAAAATAACTAAATGGCTTAGTGATACGACTGCGTTCATGGCTGATGCGGCCCAGGTCGCCACAAGCATCTTTTACCCCGACCACCCGTGGCAACTCGGCAAGCCGCGCCATAGTCTCGGGATGAATATCCACTATGGTGCGCGGTGGAATGTTGTAAATGATGATGGGGATATCGGTGGCGTCATGCAGCGCCTTGAAGTGCTGATACAGCCCCTCTTGCGAGGGCCGATTGTAGTAACCCGCCACCGCCAGCACCGCGTCGGCACCTATCCGCTGCGCGGATTGCGCATAGGCGATAGCTTCGCGCGGATTGTTGGAACCCGCACCGGCAATCACTGGCACCTGGCCGGCGGTTTCCTGCACAACGATCTCGACCACTCGCCGGTGCTCCTGCTCAGTCACGGTCGGCGATTCGCCAGTAGTGCCCATCGGTACCAGTCCGTGAATGCCATTGTCGAGCTGAAAGCGCAGCAATTTGCGCAACGCAGCTTCGTCCAGTTGCTGGTTTAAAAACGGCGTGATTAACGCGGTATAACAGCCGGTAAACATCGTGCAGCTCCTTGTACTGAGACAAATTTAAAGCATAAAAAAACCCGGTGGCGAAGTCCGCGACCGGGTTTGTGGGTGTTCAATCAATTGATTTCTACACGCGCAAGACCAAGTCGCCAACAGGTTTGACCTGCTTGCTGCGTTTGGATTGCGAGTGGTTGTGCGCGATAGACACTGAGTTGATTCCAACTGTTGAGTCGGAAAGGTAACACACCGAATTAAATCTACAAATGCTGAGAGCTGATTGCCAGCTTATTGGTCAGCGCTGCCGCAGACACCTGGTGGACAAGTAAACATTGTCCACCCTACAGAACCCCCGAGATAGCGCAGGGTGGGAAACTGCGAAGCATTCCCCAGCAACGAACATCCAGGCTTACTGCATGATATTCAGCGACCAAAAGGCTCTATGGCTTTGAATACTCCAGCCTTGGACATAGAGCGACGTAGTTCGAAGCGTGTCAACGACTCGACAACGTCAATGTTGGCCAATTGGGTGAAGTCAATCTGCATCCAATCGTCACGGTTCACTCGAACCGAAAATAGGTATTCATCTCCGATTCGCCCGATGGCTTTATCAGTGCGCTGCGAGTAACCGGACAGAGTGACTGTGTGCATCCGAGGAAGCGCGGCAAAGGTCTCGCCCAGTAGTCGGAAGGCCACTGCATGGACGTGAGCCATGTAGAGCTTCTGAATGGCGGTCGCGGACATGGCTTTAACTGAAAGTTTGAGTCCCCTGGCTGGGACGGTCGCTGTTTTTGACGGCATATCCTCCAGCTCAGGTAGGTCAACGTCTAGATGGGCGCACAGTCCCTCCTCGATTATCTCGAATGAGGCAGCTGTTTCGCGGGGCCAGGCAATGTCCTGCAGGTTGTCCTCAAGCCAGACCTCCATGTCCGCAGTGTTGCTGTAGATGCCTTCCTCGATAAGCTGCTTTCTCGCTTGCATGAGTTGAAGGAAGTGAGCCTTGTCACTCTGCCAGCTGATATGTTGGATTTCGAAGTCCGCCTGCGCAGCCGCATTCTCGTCCTCTAGCCGACGCATCCGTTTCTTGAAGAACTTGTCGAGGAGAGAGGGGCGACGAGGTTTTGCTGGAGTCGGCTCGGATTGCTCGAATGCAACTGGAATGAAGGTCGGACGACCAACGCAGTCCGGCGTGTCTAGGTGGATGGTAGCCAAGGCTTCGACGGAGCTGTTGATGTCATCGCACTTGCGCTGAATAAGACTGAGGATAGCTTCCTTGTTTTGCTTCTTGGCAGCTTCAACCACGTGCTCGGGTAGGTCGTTGCCGTTGGCGTCCTGGAAGGTCAGGTTGCCGTCATCATCTACTCCGCAAGTCAGCGACACTTGGGTCGAAGCAGGTTTGGCCGGGATGGGCTTGGTAGAGCGAGAGAAACCAGATAGTTTCTGGCTGTCTGAGAAGCCCATAAGACTGGTGTTCAAGCGGGCGCCTCGCTTACCGATCCCGATCGATGCCCCACGAGGTCCAAGAGTCCAGCCTACACCCGAACCGCTCAGATTCATGCGAATGCCAGGGGCAAGCTTGATTGATTTTCGAAACCTCATGGCCATCGTGCATTCTTCCTTGTCTTCTCGGTCGGTGGTTTGAGCCTGCGGAAACTCATCAAACTTGGCAAGTGCGAAAAGCTCGTAGGATGGGTTCTTGGCTTCAGGCTAACTAGCTGCTATTAGCCGATAGTCACCTGTCACGAACGACACCATCTGCAAAAGCTAAGGTGCCTACCCAGCTAGCAAAAAAAATCCCGACGCTAAGGTCGGGATTTTTTAGTTAATGGGCAAGATTAACTCGTCCACTTGTGACACTTAATGTGCCCACGACACGGGATCAGAAATCCAAATTCGACACGGCCAAGGCATTACGTTCGATAAATTCACGGCGCGGTTCTACTTCGTCGCCCATGAGGCAGTTGAAGATTTGGTCGGCGCTGATGGCGTCTTCGATGGTGACCTTGAGCATGCGGCGGGCATCCGGGTCCATGGTGGTTTCCCACAGTTGGCTCGGGTTCATTTCGCCCAGACCTTTGTAGCGCTGGATGCTGTGGCGCTTGGTGCTTTCGGTCAGCAGCCAGTTCAAGGCTTCCTTGAAGGTGGTGACTGGCTTCTTGCGCTCGCCGCGTTTCACGTAGGCGGTTTCTTCCAGCAGGCTGTTGAGTTGCTCGCCCAGACTGGTCACGGTCTTGTAGTCGTTACTGCCGAAGAAGTCGCGGTTGAAAGTGACATAGCTGGAAACCCCGTGGGAAATCAGCTCGACTTCCGGCAGCCACAGATGGCGCTCGGTGTCTTCACGCAGACGGGTTTTGTAACCCAGGCCAGACTTCTCAACTTCGCGCAGGCGCTCGTTGAACAACACCAACCAGCCCTGCATCGAGGCTTCATCGGCCAGGTTAGCCAGGCTAACGGCTGGCAAATAAACGAAGTGCTCGGTCAGCTCCAGCGGGTACAGGCGCGACAAACGCTTGAGGGTCTTCATCACCATGCGGAAGTCGTTAACCAGACGCTCCAAGGCCTCGCCAGAGATGCCTGGGGCGTTCTCGTTGACGTGCAAGCTGGCGTCTTCCAGGGCCGATTGAGTCATGTATTCCTCCATGGCCTCGTCGTCCTTGATGTACTGCTCCTGCTTGCCCTTCTTCACTTTGTACAGTGGTGGCTGGGCGATATAGATGTAGCCGCGCTCGATCAGCTCCGGCAACTGACGGAAGAAGAAGGTCAGCAGCAGGGTACGGATGTGCGAACCGTCGACGTCGGCGTCGGTCATGATGATGATGTTGTGGTAGCGCAGCTTGTCGATGTTGTATTCATCACGGCCGATGCCGCAGCCGAGGGCGGTGATCAGGGTGCCAACTTCCTGGGATGAAATCATCCGGTCGAAGCGTGCACGCTCGACGTTAAGGATCTTGCCCTTGAGCGGCAGAATCGCCTGGGTTTTGCGGTTACGGCCCTGCTTGGCGGAACCGCCAGCAGAGTCCCCTTCCACTAAGTAAAGTTCGGAGAGAGCAGGGTCTTTCTCTTGGCAGTCGGCCAGTTTGCCCGGCAGCCCGGCGATGTCCAAGGCGCCTTTACGGCGGGTCATTTCGCGGGCTTTACGGGCGGCTTCACGGGCGCGGGCGGCATCGATCATCTTGCCGACGATGGCCTTGGCTTCGTTGGGATTCTCCAGCAGGAAGTCGGAGAAGAACTTGCCCATTTCCTGTTCAACCGCGGTTTTCACCTCGGATGAAACCAGCTTGTCTTTGGTCTGCGAGCTGAACTTAGGGTCCGGCACTTTCACCGAAATAATTGCGGTCAAACCTTCCCGGGCATCATCACCGGTGGTGGCGATCTTATGCTTCTTGGCCAGGCCTTCCTGCTCGATGTAGTTGTTCAGGTTTCGGGTCAGCGCCGAGCGGAAGCCGGCCAAATGCGCGCCACCGTCACGCTGCGGAATGTTGTTGGTGAAGCACAACAGGTTCTCGTTGAAGCTGTCGTTCCACTGCAGGGCAACCTCGACGCCGACGCCATCATCGCGTTGCACGTTGAAGTGGAAAATCTGGTTAACCACGGTTTTGTTGGTGTTCAGGTACTCGACGAAAGCCCGCAAGCCACCTTCGTATTTGAACAGTTCTTCCTTACCGCTGCGCTCATCCTTAAGGACGATGCCGACACCGGAGTTTAGGAAAGACAACTCGCGCAACCGCTTGGCCAGAATTTCCCAGCTGAAGTGGATGTTCTTGAAGGTCTCGGGCGAGGGTTTGAAGTGGATCTGGGTACCGGTGCTATCGCTGTCGCCAACGATGCGCATCGGTTCTTGGGGCACACCGTGAACGTAGGTCTGTTCCCAAATATGACCACTGCGACGCACGGTCAGCAGCAGCAATTCGGACAGGGCGTTAACCACCGAGACGCCCACACCGTGCAGGCCGCCGGAGACTTTGTAGGAGTTGTCGTCGAACTTACCGCCGGCGTGCAGCACGGTCATGATCACTTCGGCCGCCGAGACGCCTTCTTCCTTGTGCACATCCACCGGAATGCCGCGACCGTTGTCACGTACGGTGATCGACTCATCGGGGTGGATGGTGATGGTGATGTCATTGCAATGCCCGGCCAAGGCTTCGTCGATGGAGTTATCGACCACTTCAAAAACCATATGGTGCAGACCACTGCCATCGTCGGTGTCGCCGATGTACATACCAGGACGTTTGCGTACGGCATCTAGGCCTTTCAGCACTTTGATACTGTTGGAGTCGTACGTGTTGTTCTCGCTCATGCATTGCTCCCGGTAGTCGTGGTCTGGGTGATCCGGCCATGTTCCACGTGGAACATGGCAACTGGCGTATCCGTCTGCCAGCCATCCCTCAATAATTCATGGTCTACACAGGTGATAAATACCTGGCAGTCTAGGTCTTCCAATAAACGGCACAGCGCCAAACGATGTTGCTGATCGAGCTCAGACGGCAGGTCATCCACCAGATAAATACACTGTCCGCGCTTGGTCTGATTTACCAAATGCCCTTGGGCAATCTTCAAAGCACAGACCACCAACTTCTGTTGGCCACGGGACAAAATATCCACTGCATTGTGAACGCCGATACGAATACGCAAATCAGCGCGCTGTGGTCCTGCTTGGGTATGTCCGAGTTGTTGATCGCGTAACAGTGATGCACTCAGTACATCACTCAACGTACTATCCTTGTCCCAGCCGCGGGAGTAGCTGAGGCTAAGCTCAGGCAACTCCAACAGCTCCCTCAATACCCGTTCAAATTCGGGTTTAAGCGCCTGAATGTAGCTGCGCCGATAGCCATCGATTTCATCGCTGGCGAGGCATAGCTCGCGGTCCCAGGCGGCTTGTGAAACACTGTCCAGTGTACCACGGCGCAACCATGAGTTTCGCTGGCGCAAGGCCTTCTGCAGGCGCTGCCAGGCCGGCAGAAAGCGTGGTTCCACGTGGAACACACCCCAATCCAAAAACTGTCGGCGAACTTTAGGCACCCCTTCGAGCAAACGGAAGCTGTCTGGGTTGATCAACTGCAGCGGTAAGGTCTCGGCAAGCTGGGCCGCACTGCGAGCATTCTGCCCATCGATACGAATTTGAAATTGTCCCAGGCGATCACGGGAAATCCCCAGATTGCGTTGCCCGCCTTGGGTCAACTGCACCTGACCAAAAATCGTGCACTCGGCTTGCTCGTACTGAATAACCGGCAGCAAGCGGGTACTGCGAAAGGAGCGGGCGAGACCGAGCAGGTGAATAGCTTCGAGCAAACTGGTTTTGCCGCTGCCATTGTCGCCGTGAAGGATATTGATGCGCGGGGAAGGGGAGAGGGTCACCGGGTGCAGATTACGCACCGCGGTGACAGTAAAGCGGGTTAAAGACATCGGGCTAAACGCTGAGGTTACAGACGCATCGGCATTACAACGTAGGAAGAATCATCGTTGCCTGCTTCTTGCACCAGGGCGCTGCTGTTGGAGTCGGACAAAATCAGCCGCACTTGGTCGGTGCTCATCACACCCAATACATCGAGCAGATAGCTGACGTTAAAGCCAATCTCCAAACTGCCACCGTTGTAATCAACTGCCACTTCTTCTTCGGCTTCTTCTTGCTCGGGGTTGTTGGCCTGCATTTTCAGCAAGCCCGAAGCCAGTTGCAGACGAATACCACGGTACTTCTCGTTGGACAAAATCGCGGTGCGACTGAAGGCTTCACGCAGACCCTGGCGGTCTGCCAATACCAGCTTGTCGCCGCCGCGTGGAAGTACGCGCTCGTAATCCGGGAACTTGCCGTCGACCAGTTTCGAGGTGAAGGTGAACTCGCCGGTAGTGGCACGAATGTGATGCTGACCAAGAACGATGCTGACGGTGCCGTCTTGCTCTGTGAGCAGGCGTGCCAACTCGAGAATGCCTTTGCGCGGCACTATCACCTGATGCTTGTCGGCGTGTTCGATGCCGGCTTCCATCGCACACATCGCCAGGCGGTGACCGTCGGTGGCCACGGCGCGCAGCACATTGGCGCTGACTTCCAGCAACATGCCATTCAGGTAATAACGCACATCCTGCTGGGCCATGGCGAAACTGGTGCGCTCGATCAGGCGCCGCAATTTTTGCTGTGGCAAAACGAAGGTCAGCGAACCCTGACCTTCTTCAACCGAAGGGAAATCATTGGCCGGCAAGGTCGACAAGGTAAAGCGGCTACGGCCAGCTTTGACGATGAGTTTTTGCTCATCTACGCGGATATCAATCAGCGCGTCGTTGGGTAGGCTCTTGCAAATATCCATCAACTTGCGCGCCGGTACGGTGATTTCACCAGGCTCCGCTGCTTCTTCCAAAGTCACTCGACCGACAAGTTCAACTTCGAGGTCAGTACCGGTCAGGGACAACTGCTGGCCTTGTACCACCAGCAACACGTTGGAGAGTACAGGCAAAGTTTGACGCCGCTCGACAACGCCGGCGACCAGTTGCAGCGGTTTCAACAGAGCTTCGCGTTGAATAGTGAAATGCATGGTCTAGTCCCTTCCCTCGTGGGGCTGCAATTGGATATCAGGTAGTCAGTGTGCGCAGCAGGTTTTTATAATCTTCACAGATGTCCGCATCGGACTCTCTGAGTTGAGCAATCTTACGACAGCCGTGCAAAACAGTGGTGTGGTCGCGTCCACCAAAAGCATCACCAATTTCCGGCAAGCTGTGGTTGGTTAATTCTTTCGATAAGGCCATGGCTACCTGACGCGGTCGAGCCACCGAACGCGAACGACGCTTGGAAAGCAAATCGGAAATTTTGATCTTGTAGTACTCAGCCACGGTGCGCTGAATGTTATCGATACTCACCAGCTTGTCCTGCAATGCCAGCAGGTCTTTAAGCGATTCACGAATCAGCTCGATGGTGATATCGCGACCCATGAAGTGCGCATGGGCAATCACCCGCTTTAGCGCACCTTCCAGCTCGCGCACATTGGAGCGGATCCGCTGGGCAATAAAAAACGCCGCGTCGTGAGGCAGATCGACCTTGGCCTGGTCAGCCTTCTTCATCAAGATCGCCACCCGGGTTTCCAACTCTGGCGGCTCGACGGCGACCGTTAGGCCCCAGCCGAAACGGGATTTGAGCCGCTCTTCCAGACCATCAATTTCTTTCGGGTAACGGTCGCTGGTGAGAATCACCTGCTGACCACCTTCGAGCAGCGCATTAAAGGTGTGGAAGAACTCTTCCTGGGAGCGCTCTTTTTTGGCGAAGAACTGAATGTCATCAATCAGCAACGCATCGACCGAGCGGTAGAAGCGCTTGAACTCGTTGATGGCATTCAGCTGCAGGGCCTTAACCATGTCAGCTACGAAACGCTCGGAATGCAGGTAAACCACCTTGGCATTCGGATTCTTCTTTAATAGATGATTGCCCACTGCGTGCATCAAGTGGGTCTTACCCAAACCAACCCCACCATAAAGAAACAGCGGGTTGTAGCCATGCTTGGGGTTATCCGCGACCTGCCAAGCCGCCGCACGGGCCAATTGGTTGGACTTGCCTTCGACAAAGTTGTCGAACGTAAAGGTGCGATTCAAATAGCTGGTGTGTTTTAGCGCGCCCTCAACTTGCACCGTGCGCTCGCTGCGGGCGGGCGGTAATTGACCACTGGCGCCGCGCATCGGATCGAAGCTGGCCCGCGACGGTTCGTCCACCGACGAAACCACATTCATCTGCGCCGTCGATGGCAGCGCAGCAGCAGGCGCAGGGCTGGCTACAGTTGCGCTCGGTAACACTACCGATTGGCTCGGCGCGGGTCTGGCGGCCGCTGCGCTACGTTTACTGCCTATTAATAGCGAGAGTGCCGGCGCTTGGCCGTTACCACGTTCATCGAGTAGCTCAAGCAGACGGCCTAGGTACTTTTCATTGACCCAATCGAGGACAAATCGATTGGGTGCATAGATGCGCAGCTCATCGCCTTCGGCTTCGATCTGTAGTGGGCGGATCCAGGTATTAAATTGCTGGGCAGGCAGCTCATCGCGAAGCAGCTCGACACACTGCTGCCAAAGGTCCATGGACACGTAAATCCCCTAAAGTCGCAGCGCGACAAGGTCAAAAAATCAGCCGCAATTGTAACGATCTACGCCGGTGTTATCCACAACAAGCAGGCCTCCAGCAGAAATAATCTGCTACTAAAGGAGGAAAGTGCACAACTCATCAAAGCTGACAGGAGGCCTGTGCATAACAAGCCATAAAGCCGGGGTAAAACCCATGGGATAACCAGCCTGATAAGTCAGCTGTTGATAACTAGCCTTTCTATCCCCAGCTTGTGCGCAGCCAACGCACAGTCAACCCACGCCTTACTGACACCCTTTCAAGCGGCTGAAAGCCATGCAATTAAAGGGCTGTAGCTAGTTTTCCACAGAAAAACAGCTGAGTAATAGTTATAAACAAAATAAAGATTCTTAAAATCTCTTTCTTTTTTATATTATTAACCTCTAAGAAAAAGCTGGTTGGAAATTGACCTACGGCTACAGTTTCTCTAGAATTGCCGGTCTCTTTAAACGGGGGCCATTCCGGCCCGTAGTCGACCACCAGGTATACGCACGATGAAACGCACATTCCAACCAAGCACAATCAAGCGCGCTCGCACCCACGGTTTCCGTGCTCGCATGGCTACTAAGAACGGCCGTGCCGTCCTGTCGCGTCGTCGCGCCAAGGGCCGTAAGCGTCTGGCAGTCTGATAAACCCGGTACGGGTGATGAGTCGGGACTTCTGTCGGGAAAAGCGTCTGCTAACTCCCCGGCAATTTAAAGCAGTCTTCGACTCTCCCAGCGGTAAGGTCCCAGGTAAGAACGTTCTACTCCTTGCTCGTCTCAACGATCTTGATCATCCCCGTCTGGGTTTGGTGATCGGTAAAAAGAGCGTCAAGCTCTCGGTTGAACGTAATCGTCTTAAACGCCAAATTCGCGAATCCTATCGTCATAGCCAGATGGCTTTGAGTGGTTGGGATATCGTCATAGTGGCGCGCAAGGGCCTTGGCGATCTGGACAATACTGAACTCGCTCAGCAGTTCGGCAAACTCTGGAAACGCCTCGCGCGCAGTAAGGTTGTACCTGAAACCACTGCACCCGAAACGGCTGTTTCTGAAAGCAAGAGCCAAGCAGGGGTTGCCGACAGTCCCAATGCGTAAACTGGCCCTCGTGTCGATCCAGTTCTACCGCTTTGCCATCAGCCCAATGATGGCAAATCACTGTCGATTTTATCCAAGCTGTTCCTGCTACGCGTATGAAGCCATTGAACAACATGGTTTTATCCGCGGCGGCTGGCTGACTGCATATCGGCTTGGTCGCTGTCATCCGTGGAACGCCGGTGGCTACGATCCGGTACCCCTGGCTAAACATCCCCGTCCCTCTTCGCTGGCCGAGTAATCATGAAAATTCATCGCTCGATCCCGATCGTCGCCCTGGCAGTCGTGTCCTACCTGATGGTTTATCAGTGGAACGCTGACTACGGCATGGCTCAATTGCCTCCTGCAACAACTGCCGCCAGTAGCCAAGTTTCGTCAGCTTTGCCTGACAGCCCGGCTAGCAGCAAAACCAGTGAAGACGTCCCAACCAGCAGCAGTGAACACGTTGAAGCGATCAGCTCCGTGCACGCCAGCAGTGACAAGCTGATTAGGGTACAGACCGATGTGTTTGATCTGGCCATCGACCCTAAGGGTGGCGATGTTGTGCAGCTCAGCCTGCCAAAATACCCACTGCGCCAAGATCGGCCTGATGTGGCCTTTCCGCTGTTTGATAACTCAGCCAACCATGTGTACATGGCACAAAGTGGCCTGACCGGTGTCAACGGCCCGGATGCCCGTGCCAATGGCCGGCCGCTGTACAGCGCGAGCCAAGCCAGCTATCAGTTGGCTGAAGGTCAAGACGAATTAGTGGTTGAGTTGAAGTTCAGCGAAGCCGGGATCAACTACGTTAAAAGCTTTAGCTTCAAGCGTGGTATCTACGACTTGGCCGTGAGTTACCGCATCGACAACCAAAGCAGTCAGGCGTGGAGCGGCAACCTGTTTGCCCAGCTCAAACGTGATGCCAGCGCCGATCCATCCTCGAGCACCGCAACGGGTTCGGCGACCTATTTGGGCGCGGCACTCTGGACCGCTGCAAAGCCGTACACCAAGGTGTCGATGTCCGATATCGACAAAGGCCCATTCAAGGAAACCGTGCAGGGTGGTTGGGTTGCCTGGTTGCAGCACTACTTCGTGACGGCCTGGATTCCGGCTAAAGACGCCAGCAATCTGGTGCAAACCCGCAAAGACAGCCAAGGCAATTACATCGTTGGCTTCACTGGCCCTGCATTAAATATTCCTGCAGGTGCCAGCGTTGAAACCAGCGCCACCTTGTACGCCGGCCCAAAAATCCAGGAAAATCTCAAGGTCTTGTCTTCTGGCCTGGAGTTAACCATCGACTACGGCATGCTGTGGTTTATCGCTCAGCCGATTTTCTGGTTGCTGGAACATATCCACAATCTGCTGGGCAACTGGGGCTGGTCGATTATCTGTCTGACCATCCTGATCAAGCTGGCATTCTTCCCACTGTCGGCGGCCAGCTACAAGTCCATGGCGCGCATGCGGGCCGTATCGCCAAAGTTGGCGGCACTGAAAGAGCAGTTTGGTGACGACCGGCAGAAAATGTCGCAAGCGATGATGGAGCTGTACAAGAAGGAGAAGATCAATCCGCTGGGTGGCTGTCTGCCAATCCTGGTGCAGATGCCGGTATTTCTTTCGCTCTATTGGGTACTGCTGGAAAGCGTAGAGATGCGTCAGGCCCCTTGGCTGCTGTGGATAACCGATCTGTCGATCAAGGATCCGTTCTTCCTGTTGCCAATTATCATGGGTGCCACCATGTTTATTCAGCAGCAACTCAACCCAACGCCGCCGGACCCGATGCAAGCCAAGGTAATGAAGCTGATGCCAATCATCTTCACCTTCTTCTTCCTCTGGTTCCCGGCCGGTCTAGTGCTGTACTGGGTGGTCAATAACTGCTTGTCGATTGCCCAGCAGTGGTACATTACCCGCAAGATCGAAGCCGAGACGAGCAAGGTTTAAGCCTTACACCTTGCTACTCGCTAAACAAAACGCCCCCTCGTGGGGCGTTTTGCTACCTGCCATTTAGCCGCCAGAAACCACCAGAGAATGCCGCCATGCCCCTGAATACCGAGACCATTGCCGCCGTAGCAACTGCTCAGGGCCGAGGTGGGGTCGGCATTGTGCGGGTGTCTGGGCCTTTAGCGCAGAGCATTGCGCTGGCCGTCAGTGGCCGCGAGTTAAAACCGAGGTATGCCCACTACGGCCCGTTTAACGATGCCGATGGCCAGGTGCTGGATCAAGGTTTGGCGCTGTACTTTCCAGGGCCGCATTCCTTTACTGGCGAAGACGTCCTGGAGTTGCAAGGTCATGGCGGCCCGGTGGTGCTGGATTTACTGTTGCGCCGCTGTGTACAACTGGGTGCGCGACTGGCCCGGCCCGGTGAGTTCAGTGAGCGGGCCTTTCTCAACGACAAACTCGACCTGGCCCAAGCTGAGGCGATTGCCGACCTGATTGAAGCCAGTTCCGAACAAGCGGCGCGCAATGCCTTGCGCTCGCTGCAGGGCGAGTTTTCCAAGCGGGTGCATGGACTGACCGAGCGCCTGATCAACCTGCGCATCTATGTGGAAGCGGCAATTGATTTCCCCGAAGAAGAGATCGATTTTCTCGCCGACGGTCACGTCCTCAAGTTGCTGGATGCGGTGCGTGCAGATTTAACCGGGGTGATCAAACAAGCCGGCCAAGGGGCGCTGTTGCGCGAAGGCATGACCGTGGTGATTGCCGGCCGGCCAAACGCCGGTAAATCCAGTCTGCTGAATGCCTTGGCCGGGCGCGAGGCGGCGATAGTCACTTCTATCGCCGGCACCACCCGCGATGTACTGCGCGAGCACATTCATATCGATGGCATGCCGCTGCATGTGGTGGATACCGCAGGCCTGCGCGACACCGATGACCAAGTGGAAAAGATCGGCGTCGAGCGCGCCCTTAAAGCCATCCATGAAGCCGACCGGGTGCTGTTGGTGGTCGATGCGACCGCACCGGAAGCCCTCGATCCCTTTGCCTTGTGGCCGGAGTTTCTGCAACAGCGACCAGACCCCGCCAAACTCACGCTGATCCGCAACAAGGCGGATCTCAGCCATGAGGCGGTGGCTATGCAGGTCTGTAATGATGGCCATGTAACCATCAGCCTCTCGGCTAAATCCACCGAAGGCTTGGATTTACTTCGTGAACACCTGAAGGCCTGCATGGGTTATGAACAAACCCTGGAGGGCAGCTTCAGCGCTCGTCGTCGCCACCTGGATGCCTTAAAGCAGGCCAGTTCAGCCCTCGAGCATGGCCATGCGCAACTAACCCTGGCCGGTGCCGGTGAGCTGCTAGCCGAAGACTTACGCCAGGCTCAGCAGGTGCTGGGCGAGATCACCGGGGCATTCAGCTCGGACGATCTGCTCGGGCGGATTTTCTCCAGTTTCTGCATCGGCAAATAACCCGCACCGGGTAAATCTGCGCGGGCGTAAATCCTGCGCCACCAACTTAAAGCCAAAATAACGCTGCAGCTCATCCGCTGCGGCGAGTTTTTGCCTGCCTGAAATAAGGCTAAAAACAGCTCGTTTGCGGCCCTAAGCTCTGTGGAAAAGCGGCCTTAAAAGCAGTCGATAAAACGTCTTGAAAGCTGTTGAAAACCACCTCTGTGGATAACAGGCTATTTCATCCACAGGCTTATGGCGTTTATCCAAAAGCCTCAATGGCGCATAAGCACAGTTTTGTACAGGCTGTTATCCATTGATTCTAAAGGGCTGTAGAGATCTATCCACAGAAAACAGCCTCTGTAACTATAAACATAAAAATAAAGATTTAAATAAATTCATTCTTATATTCTTTATTAATCAACAGCTCGAAACGAACAGCCAAGGATCAGCAGCATTTTGTCCACAAGGCTTCTTTCAGACTGTCTTAGACCCTATACTTATCGGCTCTGAGCTTTGCCTTACGGCACAAGCCCTCTTTGCTAACTGGCACAAGGTGCGTGGTGGATTTTCCTTCCCGTTTTGATGTGATCGTAATCGGCGGTGGCCATGCCGGCACCGAGGCTGCGCTAGCGGCTGCCCGCATGGGGGTGAAAACCCTGTTGCTGACCCATAACGTCGAAACCCTTGGGCAAATGAGCTGCAACCCGGCCATTGGCGGTATTGGTAAGAGTCATCTGGTCAAAGAGATCGATGCACTCGGTGGTGCCATGGCCACCGCCACCGACCTCGGTGGTATTCAGTTTCGCGTCCTCAACGGTCGCAAAGGCCCAGCGGTACGGGCCACTCGCGCCCAGGCCGATCGCTTGCTGTACAAGGCGGCGGTGCGGGAAATAATCGAAAATCAGCCCAACTTGTGGATATTTCAGCAGGCCTGCGATGACCTGATTGTCGAGAATGCCGAGGTCAAGGGCGTGGTCACCCAGATGGGGCTGCGCATCTACGCAGGCTCAGTCGTACTGACCACAGGTACCTTCCTCGGTGGACTTATCCACATCGGCATGCAGAACTACTCCGGTGGGCGCGCCGGTGATCCACCGTCGATTGCCTTGGCGCAACGGCTGCGGGAATTACCCCTGCGGGTGGGTCGCTTAAAGACCGGTACGCCGCCGCGCATCGACGGCCGTTCGGTGGATTTTTCAAAGATGACCGAGCAACCGGGTGATACGCCGATTCCGGTGATGTCCTTCCTCGGTTCGAAAGAGCAGCATCCGCGCCAAGTGAGTTGCTGGATCACCCACACCAATGCCCGCACCCACGAGATCATCGCCGCCAATCTCGATCGCTCGCCGATGTACTCGGGCGTGATCGAAGGTATTGGCCCGCGTTACTGCCCGTCGATCGAAGACAAGATCCATCGCTTTGCCGACAAAGACAGCCACCAGGTGTTTATCGAACCCGAAGGCCTGACCACCCACGAGCTGTACCCGAACGGCATTTCCACTTCCCTGCCTTTCGATGTGCAGTTGCAGCTGGTTCGCTCGATAGTCGGCATGGAAAACGCCCATATCGTCCGCCCGGGTTATGCCATTGAGTACGATTACTTCGACCCGCGGGATCTGAAGTACAGCCTGGAAACCAAGGTCATCGGCGGTTTATTCTTTGCCGGGCAAATCAACGGCACCACAGGTTACGAAGAGGCGGCGGCCCAGGGTTTGCTCGCCGGTGCCAATGCGGCACTGCGGGCGCAGGGCAAGGACAGCTGGTGTCCGCGTCGCGACGAGGCCTACATTGGCGTACTGGTCGACGACCTGATTACCCTGGGTACCCAGGAACCGTACCGGATGTTCACCTCGCGGGCCGAATACCGCTTGATCCTGCGTGAAGACAACGCCGACTTGCGCCTGACCGAGAAAGGCCGCGAATTGGGCTTGGTCGATGACGCGCGCTGGGCGGCCTTCTGCAGCAAACGCGAAGCGATTGAGCTGGAAGAGCAGCGGCTGAAAAGTACCTGGGTGCGCCCCGGCACGCCTGAGGGCGATGCGATTGCCGAACGCTTCGGCACGCCGCTGACCCACGAATACAATTTGCTCAACCTGCTGACCCGGCCGGAAATCGATTATCCAGGCCTCAGCGAAGTTACCGGCAGCCCGGCACTCGACCCACAGGTGGCCGAGCAGGTGGAGATCAAGACCAAGTACGCCGGTTATATCGATCGTCAGCAGGATGAAATTGCCCGCTTGCGCGCCAGTGAAAACACCGCGCTGCCGGAGGACCTCGACTACGTCGGAATTTCCGGGTTGTCGAAAGAGATTCAACACAAGCTCAGCCAGACCCGTCCGCAAACCCTGGGTCAGGCTTCAAGAATCCCCGGTGTTACCCCTGCGGCGATTTCGCTGTTGCTGATTCATCTTAAAAAACGCGGCGCAGGCCGGCAGTTGGAGCAGAGTTCCTGATGTCTTCGGTCACCCCGCAGCACGCCGATGAACTCACTCAAGGTGCAATCCAGCTCGGTGTCAGCCTAAGCCCGCTGCAGCACAGCCAGTTGTTGGCGTATCTGGCGTTGCTGATCAAGTGGAACAAGGCCTACAACCTGACCGCGGTGCGTAACCCCGATGAGATGGTGTCCCGGCATTTGCTCGACAGCCTGAGCCTGGTGCCCTTTATCGACGGCGATAGCTGGCTGGATGTGGGCAGTGGCGGCGGCATGCCGGGCATTCCACTGGCGATTGTGTTCCCCGACAAGCAGTTCACTTTGCTCGACAGTAACGGCAAGAAAACCCGCTTCCTGACCCAGGTAAAACTCGAGCTCAAACTCGCAAATGTTCAGGTGATCAACGCGCGGGTTGAAGCCTTGCAGCCAGAACAGCCGTTTGCCGGCATCGTTTCCCGGGCATTCAGCAGCCTGGCCGATTTTGCCAACTGGACCCGTCATCTGGGTAACCAGCACAGCCAGTGGCTGGCGATGAAGGGTTTGCATCCGAGCGATGAATTGCAAGCTCTGCCCAGCGATTTCAGTCTGCAGGGTGAACACGCCCTGGCGGTTCCAGGTTGCCAAGGCCAGCGTCATCTGCTGATACTGCGCCGCACGTTATGACCGGGGAAGCAGGCAGCCATGGCTAAGGTATTTGCAATCGCCAATCAGAAGGGCGGGGTCGGCAAGACCACCACCTGCATCAACTTGGCCGCCTCCTTGGTGGCAACCAAGCGCCGTGTCTTGCTGATTGACCTTGACCCACAAGGCAACGCCACCATGGGCAGTGGTATCGACAAGCATGGGCTGGAGCACTCGATTTACGATGTGCTGATCGGTGAGTGCACCATCGCCGATGCCATGCAGGTCTCGGAGCACGGCGGCTACAAGTTGCTGCCGGCCAACCGTGACCTGACCGCAGCTGAAGTCGGCTTGCTGGAAATGAATATGAAGGAAAGTCGGCTGCGTAACGCTCTGGCGCCGATCCGCGACAATTACGACTACATCCTGATCGATTGTCCACCGGCCCTGAGCATGTTGACGGTGAATGCCTTGGTGGCGGCCGATGGGGTGATCATCCCCATGCAGTGCGAGTATTACGCGCTGGAGGGCTTGTCGGATCTGGTCAACACCGTGCAGCGGATTACCGCGCTGCTCAACCCGACGCTGAAGATCGAGGGCTTGTTGCGGACCATGTACGATCCGCGCATTAGCCTGACCAACGATGTTTCCAACCAGCTGAAAGAGCATTTCGCCGATCAGCTGTATCAGACCGTTATCCCGCGCAATGTGCGTTTGGCTGAAGCCCCCAGCTTCGGCATGCCGGCATTGGTCTACGACAAGCAGTCGCGTGGTGCTATCGCCTATTTGGCCCTGGCTGGCGAGCTGGTTCGTCGCCAGCGTGCCAGCGCTAAACCCGCAACCGTCTAAGGAATTCGCATGGCCGTGAAAAAACGAGGTCTAGGACGAGGCTTGGATGCCCTGTTGGGGAGCACCAGTGTCGCGAGTCTGGAAGAGCAGGCACTAAAGGCCGACAGCCGAGAGTTTCAGTACCTGCCGTTGGACTTGGTCCAGCGCGGTAAATACCAGCCGCGCCGCGACATGGACCCGGCAGCATTGGAAGAGTTAGCCCAATCGATCAAAGCCCAAGGGGTCATGCAGCCGATTGTGGTCCGGCCGATTGCCAATGGCCGTTTCGAAATTATTGCCGGTGAGCGGCGCTGGCGTGCCAGTCAGCAAGCTGGACTTGAGACTATCCCGGCGATGGTCCGCGAAGTACCAGATCAAGCCGCGATAGCCATGGCCTTGATCGAGAACATCCAGCGTGAAGACCTCAACCCGATCGAAGAAGCGGTGGCTTTGCAGCGTTTGCAGCAAGAGTTTCAGCTGACCCAGCAACAGGTCGCTGAGGCGGTTGGTAAGTCCCGGGTCACCATCACCAATTTGCTGCGTTTGATCGCCCTGCCCGAAGAGATCAAAACCCTGCTGTCCCACGGAGACCTAGAGATGGGCCATGCCCGTGCCTTGCTCGGTTTACCGGCGGCGCAACAGGTTGAAGGGGCGCGACACGTTGTCGCACGGGGGCTGACCGTACGGCAAACCGAGGCCCTGGTACGCCAGTGGTTGAACACTAAAGAGCAGCCGCCGGTTGAGGCAAAAATAGACCCGGATATCAGTCGCTTAGAACAGCGTCTGGCCGAGAAACTGGGGGCTGCAGTGCAGATTAAGCATGGCCAGAAAGGCCGTGGTCAGCTGGTGATCAAGTACAGTTCATTGGATGAATTACAGGGTGTTCTGGCACACATACGTTGAATCACTTGGGGTGGCGACGTATGGTCGGAAATCCCCTGCTAGAGGTTGAACCCAAAAGCCTCGGACCCTATAATTCGCGCGCTTTTTGTCGGCACAAAATATGCCAAGTTTTTTGAGTTAAGGCGGCCGACGCCAGAGGTAGGCAAGATGAATGCGCGTACGTCACACCGCAGCGCATTTCATAAGTTACCGGTGTTTCCGGTCTTGCTGACTCAGTTAGTTGTACTACTGTTAGCTGCTGCCACGTTGTTCGGCTGGCGTGGCGCAGTAGAAAGTTATTCAGCTTTGTGCGGGGGCTTGATTGCCTGGCTCCCGAATCTGTATTTCGCCTACAAGGCGTTTCGCTTTAGCGGAGCGCGGGCGGCCCAGGCGATCATCCGGTCTTTTTATGCCGGTGAAGCGGGCAAGTTAATTCTGACGGCAGTGCTCTTTGCACTGACGTTTGCAGGGGTAAAACCACTGAGTGCGCTGGCTGTTTTTGGCGTGTTTGTGCTGACCCAGTCGGTCGGCTGGTTTTCACCCTTGTTGATCAGAGCAAAACATTCGAGACCTTAGAGCGTTTGAGGCAACCATGGCAGCAGAAACCGCTTCGGGCTATATCCAGCATCACTTACAGAACCTGACTTTCGGGCGTCTGGCCAGTGGTGATTGGGGCTTCGCCCACACCGCCGCACAAGCAAAAGAAATGGGCTTTTGGGCATTCCACGTCGATACCCTCGGCTGGTCTGTTGCAGTTGGTCTGATCTTTATTGTTCTTTTCCGCCTCGCGGCAAGGAAAGCCACCTCGGGTCAACCGGGCGCGCTGCAAAACTTTGTCGAGGTGATGGTCGATTTCGTTGACGGCAGCGTCAAAGACACCTTCCATGCCCGCAACCCACTGATCGCACCGCTGGCCCTGACGATTTTTGTCTGGATCTTCATGATGAACGCCATCGATCTGGTGCCAGTTGACTGGATTCCACAGCTGGCTGCTTGGGTTACTGGCGACAAGCACATGTTCTTCCGTGCCGTGCCAACCACAGATCCAAACGCGACCTTGGGCATGGCCCTGTCGGTGTTTGCACTGATCATTTTCTACAGCATCAAGGTCAAGGGTATCGGCGGTTTCATCGGCGAACTCACCCTGCATCCATTCAGCAGTAATAACCTGGCGATGAAGATTCTGTTGATCCCGGTAAACTTCCTGCTTGAGTTTGTGACCCTGGTTGCCAAGCCTATTTCGCTGGCTCTGCGTCTGTTCGGCAACATGTATGCCGGCGAGCTGGTGTTTATCCTGATTGCGGTGATGTTCGGCAGTGGCTTGCTTTGGCTGAGTGGCCTGGGCGTAGTGCTGCAATGGGCGTGGGCAGTGTTCCACATCCTGATCATCACCCTGCAAGCGTTCATCTTCATGATGCTGACCATCGTTTACTTGGCCATGGCTCACGAAGATAACCATTAATAGCGTCTGACGCCGTTAATGACCTCTCCTTGGGAGAGGGGCCCGCAAGGGTCGAGAGACTGAATTTGCTGCACCGTTTTACCGCTTTATCAAAACCTTTAACCAATACGACGTAAAAAGTCGGGAGGAAAGATGGAAACTGTAGTTGGTCTAACCGCGATCGCCGTTGCACTGCTGATTGGCCTGGGTGCCTTGGGTACCGCTATTGGCTTTGGCCTGTTGGGTGGCAAGTTCTTGGAAGGCGCCGCGCGTCAACCAGAAATGGTTCCAATGCTGCAAGTTAAAATGTTCATCGTTGCCGGTCTGCTCGACGCCGTAACCATGATCGGTGTTGGTATCGCATTGTTCTTCACCTTTGCTAACCCGTTCTTGGCACAAGTTACCCAGTAAATCTCGTTTTGAGAGTTACTGACAACGAACGAGTGAGGTGTTGGCGTGAACATTAATGCAACCCTGATTGGTCAGTCCGTTGCGTTCTTCATCTTTGTCATGTTCTGCATGAAGTTTGTATGGCCTCCGGTCATTACAGCAATGCGTGAACGGCAAAAGAAGATCGCCGATGGTCTTGACGCTGCCAGCCGCGCTACTCGCGATCTGGAACTGGCCCATGAAAAAGTTGGCCAGCAACTGCGCGAAGCAAAAACGCAGGCAGCTGAAATCATCGAGCAAGCCAAGAAACGCGGCACTCAGTTAGTAGACGAAGCCCGTGATCAGGCTCGCGTTGAAGCTGAACGTGTGAAGGCTCAGGCTCAGGCCGAAATCGAGCAGGAACTTAACGGTGTCAAAGACGCCTTGCGCGCCCAATTGGGTAGCCTGGCAGTCAGCGGTGCTGAGAAGATTCTGAGCGCGACTATCGACCAAAACGCTCATGCGGAGCTAGTTGCGAAACTGGCAGCCGAAATTTAAGCGAGGGCTATCATGGCAGAATTGACCACGTTGGCCCGACCTTACGCTAAAGCTGCTTTTGAGTACGCTCAAGCCAATCAGCAATTGACCCAATGGTCTGAGCTGCTTGGTTTGGCTGGCGCGGTGTCGCAAGACGCCACGGTTCAGCGCGTACTCAAAGCACCGCGTTTGACGAGTACAGATAAGGCCACCACCTTTATTGAGGTGTGTGGTGACAAGTTCAACGCTCAGGTGCGTAACTTCCTAACCATCGTTTCGGAAAACAACCGTTTGGAGTTGTTGCCGGAAATCGCCGCATTGTTCGATCTGTATAAAGCAGAGCAAGAACGTTCGGTAGATGTGGACGTTACCAGTGCCTTTGCATTGAACGATGAACAGCAAGACAAACTCGCCAAGGTTCTCAGTGCACGACTCGGTCGTGAAGTGCGTCTGCACGCTGCGGAGGATACCAGCCTGATAGGTGGTGTCGTAATCCGCGCCGGCGACTTGGTTATCGATGGCTCAGTTCGCGGCAAACTCGCGAAATTGGCCGAAGCATTGAAATCTTGAGTTTGAAGGGGCAGCAGAGCAATGCAGCAACTCAATCCTTCCGAAATAAGTGAAATCATCAAGGCTCGCATCGAGAAACTCGATGTAAGTTCCCAAGCCCGCAACGAAGGCACTATCGTCAGCGTATCTGACGGTATTGTGCGGATTCACGGTCTCGCCGACGTAATGTACGGCGAAATGATCGAGTTCCCGGGTGGCGTCTACGGTATGGCCATGAACCTTGAGCGCGACTCTGTCGGCGCCGTGGTTCTAGGTGCTTACCAGTCGCTGGCTGAAGGCATGAGTGCCAAGTGCACCGGCCGTGTTCTAGAAGTACCGGTTGGTCCGGAACTGCTGGGTCGCGTAGTCGATGCTCTAGGTAACCCTGTCGACGGTAAAGGCCCTCTGAACAACGTCGCTACTGACGCGGTTGAGAAGGTTGCTCCGGGCGTGATCTGGCGTAAGTCGGTCGACCAACCTGTGCAAACAGGTTACAAGGCCGTCGATGCCATGATCCCGGTTGGCCGTGGTCAGCGTGAATTGATCATTGGCGACCGTCAGATCGGTAAAACCGCTCTGGCGATCGATGCGATCATCAACCAGAAGAACAGCGGGATTTTTTGCGTTTATGTAGCCATTGGTCAGAAGCAATCGACCATCGCTAACGTAGTGCGCAAGCTCGAAGAAAACGGCGCGTTGGCTAACACCATCATCGTTGCCGCCAGTGCTTCCGAATCTGCTGCGCTGCAATTTATTGCACCGTACGCCGGTTGCACCATGGGCGAGTACTTCCGTGACCGCGGTGAAGACGCGCTGATCGTTTATGACGATCTGTCCAAGCAAGCAGTGGCTTACCGCCAGATTTCCCTGCTGCTGCGCCGTCCACCAGGCCGTGAAGCTTACCCAGGCGACGTGTTCTATCTCCACAGCCGTCTATTGGAGCGCGCATCGCGTGTATCCGAAGAGTACGTTGAGAAGTTCACCAACGGCGCTGTGACTGGTAAAACCGGTTCCTTGACCGCATTGCCGATCATCGAAACGCAAGCTGGCGACGTTTCCGCGTTCGTTCCGACCAACGTGATTTCGATCACCGACGGTCAGATCTTCCTGGAATCGGCGATGTTCAACTCCGGTATTCGTCCGGCGGTGAACGCTGGTGTTTCGGTATCGCGTGTTGGTGGTGCTGCGCAGACCAAGATTATCAAGAAGCTTTCCGGTGGTATCCGTACCGCTCTGGCTCAGTACCGTGAATTGGCGGCTTTCGCCCAGTTCGCCTCTGACCTGGACGAAGCCACTCGTAAGCAGCTTGAGCATGGTCAGCGCGTTACCGAGCTGATGAAGCAGAAGCAATACGCGCCGATGTCGATCGCTGACATGTCGTTGTCCCTGTACGCCGCAGAACGTGGCTTCCTGGTGGATATCGAAATCACCAAGATCGGCAGCTTCGAGCAGGCCTTGATTGGTTATTTCAACCGCGATCTCGCCGATTTGATGGCGAAGATCAACGTGAAGGGTGACTTCAATGACGAAATCGACGCTGGCATGAAAGCCGGTATCGAGAAGTTCAAGGCCACCCAAACCTGGTAAGCCGCAGCGGGGGTCGCAAGACCTCCGCCTGCTAAACCGATAGGTGTTACATGGCAGGCGCAAAAGAGATTCGCAGTAAAATTGCGAGCATCAAAAGCACGCAAAAGATCACCAGCGCCATGGAAAAGGTGGCTGTCAGCAAGATGCGCAAGGCACAAATGCGCATGGCTGCTGGCCGTCCCTATGCTGAGCGGATTCGTCAGGTGATTGGTCACTTGGCTAACGCAAACCCGGAATATCGCCATAGCTTCATGATCGAACGCGCCGTAAAGCGGGTTGGTTATGTGGTGGTGAGCAGTGACCGTGGTCTGTGTGGTGGCTTGAACACCAACCTGTTCAAGGCATTGGTCCGTGACATGGCGGTAAACCGCGAACAAGGCGTGGAGATTGATCTCTGCGTGGTCGGTAGCAAAGGTGCGGCATTTTTCCGCAACTACGGCGGTAACGTCGTTGCAGCTATCAGCCAACTTGGTGAAGAACCGTCGATCAATGATCTGATCGGTAGTGTCAAGGTGATGCTGGATGCTTACTTAGAGGGTCGTATTGATCGTCTTTCGGTAGTCTCCAACAAGTTTGTTAACACCATGACGCAGCAACCAACAGTTGAGCAGTTGATTCCGTTGGTAGCTACCGCTGATCAAGAACTCAAGCATCACTGGGACTATCTCTACGAACCCGACGCCAAACAGCTGCTGGACGGCTTGATGGTTCGCTACGTGGAGTCGCAGGTGTACCAGGCGGTGATCGAGAACAACGCCGCTGAACAAGCAGCGCGGATGATTGCGATGAAGAACGCTACTGATAACGCCGGTGACCTGATCAGCGATTTGCAGCTGATCTACAACAAGGCGCGTCAGGCTGCGATCACCCAAGAGATCTCGGAAATCGTCGGCGGCGCAGCCGCGGTCTAATTTAGAGGAACCAGCTATGAGTAGCGGACGTATCGTTCAAATCATCGGCGCCGTGATCGACGTGGAATTTCCGCGCGATCAGGTTCCGAGCATTTATGACGCCCTGAAAGTTCAAGGCGCCGAAACCACCCTCGAAGTTCAGCAACAGCTGGGCGACGGCGTGGTACGTACCATTGCAATGGGTTCGACCGAAGGCTTGAAGCGCGGTCTGGACGTTGCAAACACTGGCGCAGCCATCTCCGTACCGGTCGGTAAAGCGACCCTGGGCCGGATCATGGACGTACTGGGCAACCCAATCGACGAAGCTGGCCCGATTGGCGAAGAAGAGCGTTGGGGCATTCACCGTCCTGCGCCAACTTTCGCTGAACAAGCCGGCGGCAACGACCTGTTGGAAACTGGCATCAAGGTTATCGACCTGATCTGCCCGTTCGCCAAAGGCGGTAAGGTTGGTCTGTTCGGTGGTGCCGGTGTAGGCAAAACCGTAAACATGATGGAACTGATCCGTAACATCGCCATCGAGCACAGCGGTTATTCCGTGTTCGCTGGTGTGGGTGAGCGTACTCGTGAGGGTAACGACTTCTACCACGAGATGAAGGACTCCAACGTTCTGGACAAAGTGGCACTGGTTTACGGTCAGATG
>MHZN01000054.1:0-1432 GCA_001830395.1 Pseudomonadales bacterium RIFCSPLOWO2_12_59_9
TCACTGACCGGCTCGCCATTGTTTTGCAGCAATTGCAGCGGCGCGCCCACGCCCAAGGCTTCGCCGATATTGCGCGCCATGGGTTGCATGGCCGAGGCATTCCATTGCACCCAGTCAAATTTCCAAATGTCCCACAGGTGCGGGTAACTCACCGGCGCATTGGCGACGTGGTAGTTGCTGGCATCCAGCACATCGCCAAACACGCTGTTGGCAATCCGGCCAAAGGCATCGGTGCGGCCAAAACCTTCTTCGGTGGGATAGAGGCCGCGATGGGTGTCGTTCCAGGCTTGACCGAGCATGCGCTCGAGCACGGTTTTAAACTCGCCACGCAATTCGTCGCGTCCCTTGGGGTACTGGGCGCCGAGCACGGTTTTGGCGAAACGCTTGAATTTGAGTGGGTTGTAATAGGTGAATGCCATGCTCATGCCGAGCGCCTGGCCGAAGCTGCCACCGCGCAGGGTCGGCACAGTTGAGGCCAGCGAATGCAGCGCCGCGCCGCCGTCGATGCGCACCGCCTGGCCCTGATAGCGCAACTCGCCGGTGTGGCAGGCGGCGCAGCTGATGTCGAGGTACTGCACGGCGGTTTCGGGGTCGCCGTGACGGGCAAAACCCACCGGCAGGTTGCCTGGGTTGGCGGCGCTGGCCTGTTGCTGGGGATCGGTCAAAAAGCCAAAGCGTGCCAGGTATTCGGGGCGGGCGAATTTGTCGGTGGAGAACGGCAGTTCCAGCGCGGTAAACCAGTCGTACTGCAGGCCTTTTACCTGGGTGCCTTGCGGGGTGTAGTAATAGCTTTGTCGCGCCTCTGGGCTCCATTGCTCGAGGTAGTGCAGCTGTTTGGGCGGCTCGAACTTGGGCAGATTGGGATTGGCGACAAAATACAGCACCAGCGCCACGCCAGCCAAAATGAGCAGCAGCAAGAGGGCGAGCACGCGACGCAGGATGCGCATTAACAACTTCCTTGTAGGGGTTTGGTTGGACAGAACTTATGCCAAGCCAGGACGGGTTTTGCAAGCCGCCTGTCAGACTGTGTGAAAACTACTGCGCTCGGTTATGCCGCGTTTAAAACAGGCTAAAAATGCTCATTTACAGCTCGTAAACTGCGATTTTTTGTCTATTTTTGCCTTGCCTAACCTTTGCTCGCTACGTTTTCACACGGTCTGCTGCGTGAGGTATTCGGGCAGCTGGCCACTATCGTTGTGGGCCTCAGCCTTGGCCGGCGAGCCAGTGGGTAATGGCCTCGAGTGCCTGCTGGCGGCGTTGCGGCCAGTTACCCTGCAGCTCCAGGTAGTTTTGCTGGTGTTGCGCAAGCCAGTCGCGGCAGTTGCGATAAAACTGCTGGCGCTCGGCCAGCTCTGGCTGGCAGCGCTGGCCATCGTCGACCCAGGGCACGTCCGCCGGGCTCAAGAGCAGGTGCAGGTGGTAGGAGCGGGCG
>MHZN01000054.1:1591-6745 GCA_001830395.1 Pseudomonadales bacterium RIFCSPLOWO2_12_59_9
GCGTAACAGGTGTCGCGCTGCTCTTGCTGGATAAAATGGCGCACGTATTCGCCGACGATCAGGCCGCCAAACTCGGCCTGGATCTCGGCCGCCAGCCAGCTCTTGCCACTGGACTCGGGGCCGGTCAGCACCAGCACTTTCACGCGGTGACTGCCAGGCTTTGCGCGCGGCGCCATTGCTGCCAGCCGTGCAGCGCCAGCAGGCAGAACAGCCCATACAGACCGGCGGTGAGGTACAGCTCTTTGTAGATAAACAGACCGACGTAGAGCACATCCAAGACCAGCCACAGTGGCCAGTTTTCGATGCGCTTTTGCGCCATCCATACCTGCGCCACCAGGCTGAACGCGGTCAGGCCGGCATCCAGCCAAGGCTGCGCGGCATCGGTGTAGCTGGCCATCAGATAGCCAAGCGTCAGACTGCCGATGGTGCCGATACCGAGGCTGAGCAACAGTCCCGGCAGGCTTAGGCTACTGACCTGGCGCCCGTGCTGTTGCTGGCCGCCTCGGGTCCACTGCCACCAGCCATAGAGCTGCAAGAGCGCAAAGACGCCTTGCAGCAGCATGTCGGAATAGAGTTTGACCGCGTAAAAAATCCAGCAGTAGATCACCACCATCGCCAGGCCGATCGGCCAGCACCAGGGGTTTTGCCGCACGGTAAGCCAGACGGCTAGTACCCCCAGTGCGGCGGCGAGCAGTTCAATCGCAGACATCTACAGCCCTCAAGACGGCTGCCGAGGGCGCCGCACCAGTCATATTGAGGGCCGATTGTAGCGATTTCAGGCGGTTGCCGCAGTGCTGCGCTGGCGCCTGGTCTGATCTTGCTGCTCACGCTCACTGCCCACGTAGTACTCGCGGGTGCCAAACACCCAGTCGAACCACGGCTTGGTGACGCACCAGTTGGAGTGCGGGTTGGGGCCCATGTGGTGATCGTAATGCCAGGCCAGGTGTTGACGCGCCCAGTCGGGACGGTCATGGGACTTTTTGTGCGTCAGGTAATAGTTCAGCGCGCAATACCAGAGGGTCGCGGTCAACCAGGGGGCGAAGAACACCAGCGGGCTGACCAGCAGGCTGGTGATTAGCAGCGCCCAAGCCTCTTTGCCCTGGGCGTGCCAGCCCAGCGGGAAGCGTCGATAGCAGGGGTCGTAGAAATTATGTTTACGGGCGTTGCGGTGGTGTTCGTGAAAGTGAAAGCTCCACAGCTTGCCGGGTTTCTTACCCCAGCCATGCAAGACAAAACGGTGAAACCACCATTCGGTGAAATTTCCCAGCAATAGGCCGAGCGGGATGCTGAGCAGTGCTTCGAGATACCAAGGCATTTTTATTGTTCTCCAAGGCGAGGGTGCTCAGCACTTTAGTCAGGGCGGTGGGCGCCGGGCATTGTCCGCACTGACAGGCCGGGGCCGGCACTTGGGACAATTTAAGCGGGCTGCGCTAAGCGCTATTCAGGGGGAGTCGATGGCCGTGGCGTTCGCCTCCCTCAGTTCTCGGCCTGCGAGCAACAATCCAGCTCGCTGAGGATTCGATGTGCTAAGCGAACACGTGGCTCGTTGGGGTAGCTCTTGTTGGCCAGCAACACAATGCCAAGTTTCTTTTCGGGCACGAAGGCCACATAGGCAGAAAAGCCGCCAGTTGAACCCGTCTTGTTGACCCACACAGCTTGCTGAGGCGCCAGGGGCGGGTTCAAGGCGGTGACCGCATTGCTCTCGTAGATCATCTTGTTCGAGTTACCGTCCAACAAGGTATTCAGCTGCACCGGGTAGGCGTACTGCTCCCAGATTAGATCCTGGGTCATTGCGCCGAGCCTGTAGTAGCCCTTGCGGGTATCCATAAGCGCGCGATTGATTTTTTCTTCTACCTGCGTGATGCCCAGATTTTCTTCGACAAAGCGAAGCAGGTCGCTGGAGGTGGTTTTCACGCCATAAGCTTCGGCTGCCAGCACGCCAGGGTTCAATCTGACCGGAACATCCTGTTTGTCGTAGCCCTGGGCGTAGAGAGGCAGCTTGTTCGGCGGCACAGTGATGAAGCTATTGAACATCCCCAACATGGGAAACAGTCGATGTTCCAGCGCCTCTTCATACGGCAGGTTCATGCTCTGGGCGGCAATCATGCCGAGCATCCCGATACTGGGGTTGGCATAGGTTCTGTAGGTGTTGGGGGCAAACTTGGGTTGCCAGCCTTTGAAGTAGTTCATCAGCTGTGTGTGGTTCTGTACGTCGTCCGGAACCTGCAAGGGAAAGCCCCCGGCCGTATGGGTTGCCAGGTTGAGTAGCGTCACCTGGTCGAAATGGCTGCCTCGCAGCTGAGGCAGATACTGGCTTGGGCTGTCAGTGAGTGAGAGCTGGGTATTGGCCTGAGCGTAAGTCGCCAGCGTGGCGGTGAAGGTTTTACTGATCGAGCCGATTTCAAACAGCGTATCGCGGGTGACTGCCTGCTGCGTCGCCTTGGAGGCCACACCATAGTTGTAGAACCGCTGCTTGCCATCAACGGTCAGCGCAATGGCCAAACCGGGAATCTTGTACTGCTGCATGAGCTGCTGAGCGGCATCTTGCACGATATTGTCGATAGCCGATTGTTCGGCATTCGCCATGGCCAGGTTGCCGAAAGAGGCGCTAGAGGCCAGCAAAAACCAGGTTGCGTAACGTTTGTGGATAAGGCGCATTCAAGTCGTCCTCAGGTGTTTTGATTAGGGGGCGTAAGGCCTGGCCCGGCGTGATCGGAGGTTGATCGACGCCCTCAGTGAGCCCTGAGATTTTATCAGGGGGCTGGTGCCTTAGTGCCCTGTGTTTCTGGCGCGAGTAGTTAGGCTGAGAAACCAACATCAATCATCACGCTGGCCCCAGTGATATAGCCCGCTTCCGGGCCTGCCAGGTAGGCGACAAAGCCGGCAATTTCTTCTGCCTTGCCGTAGCGATCCAGCGCCATTAGACCTCTCAGGTACTCGGCACCTTCGCCATCGGCCGGATTCATTTCGGTGTCCACCGGGCCGGGTTGCACGTTGTTGACGGTAATGCAGCGCGGGCCCAAGTCGCGGGCCATAAGCGCTTGACGATGGCCGCGCCGATACCGCGGGAACCGCCTTGGACGAAGGCCACTTTTCCTTGCAGCATTTGGCTAAACGACATGCTGTATCTCCATTACAGATAGTTAAGGCAGTCGGTCTGACTGTTGTTCTGGGTAATCTATTGTCACGTGGCTGGGATTCATCAAACGAATCCTCTCAACTCAACACCCCGTCGAACCAGGGCTTGGGACACACCAGTTGGCATGCGGGTTGGGGCCCATGTGGTGATCGTAATGCCTGGGCAGATGTTGGCCCGCCCAGTCGGGGGGCGTGGAAGTGAAAGCTCCAGAGCTTGCCGGGCTTTTTGCCCAGCCCGTGCAAGACGAAACGGTGAAACCACCATTCGGTGAAATTGCCCAGCAGTAGGCCAAGCGGGATGCTGAGCAGTGCTTCGAGATACCAAGGCATTGTTATTGTTCTCCAAGATGAGTGGTGTCAGCACTTTAGCCAGGGAGGTGCGCGCCGGAAATTGTCCGCACTGACAGCTGGGGGCGGCTTGGGACAAGTTAGGGCGATATTTCAGTAGTCGATGGCCGTGATGTACCAGGTCTTCTCGCCGGTCGGCGTTTGCACCCGCACCTCGGCATCCAGCGCCTTGCCCAATAGCGCTCGTGCCAGTGGCGAGTCGATGCTGATTAGATGGGTTTTAAGATCCAATTCATCCGGGCCGACAATGCGATAGCGCGACTCGCTGCCGTCCTCATCTTCGAGGCTGACCCAGGCGCCAAAATACACCTTGCTCGGATCGCTGGGCTGGGCGCTGACGACCTTGAGGCTTTCCAGGCGCTTGGTTAAAAAACGCACCCGGCTGTCGATCTCGCGCAGCATCTTCTTGCCGTAGGTGTATTCGGCGTTCTCCGAGCGATCGCCTTGCGCCGCCGCTTCGCTGACCGCTTGGGTTACCTGCGGGCGGCGCACATGCCAGAGTTCATGGAATTCGGCACGCATCCGCGCCTCGCCCTCGGGGGTGATTAACGCGGTGCCGGCGGAGCGGGGCGGACGATAACGGCTCATAAAAAGTGCACATAGAAAGTGAAGGTCGATTCTAACAAGGACGACTCGGGTAAAAATAACCGGCTCATCTCTAGCCCTCACGCAGCACAGTGAGCGGGCTGGCGTTCAGCGCCCGGCGGGTGCCCAAGAGCCCGGCGCTGGCCACCAAAACGGCGCCGAGCAGCGGCAACACCAGCAGCCAAGGGTGCGGATGCCAGCTGATCTTGAACACCAGGTTGTACAGCAGGGCGCTGACCAGCTCGCAGCCAAGGGCGGCGATCAGTCCGCTGGTGGCGCCGAGCAGGGCAAATTCGCGCAGCCGGGCCTGGTTGAGTAGCCGCCGCTCGGCGCCGAGGGCACGCAACAGGGCGCTTTGCCGGGTGCGCTCATCGAGGGTCGATTGCAGGCCGGCAAACAGCACGCTTAAGCCCGCGGCCAAGACAAACAGCAGCACCCATTCCACCGCCAAGGTGACTTGCGCGAGGATGCTGCGCAGTTGCGCCAGCAGCACATCCACCTGCAGCAGGGTCACCGCCGGGAAGGCGCGGGCCAGCTCGATCAGTTGCCGCTCCTGTTGGGGCGGCAAGTAAAAGCTGGTCAGGTAAGTGACAGGTAAATCCTGCAGGGCGCCGGGTTCGAAGACCATGTAGAAGTTCGGTTGCAAGCTGTCCCAATGCAGCTCGCGCAAGCTGCGCACCTGGGCATCACGCTGAGCGGCGCCGAGGCTAAAACTCAAGCGGTCGCCGAGCTTTATCTGCAGCTTCTTCGCCAGCTCCGCCTCGACTGAGACCCCCGGCAAGTCGGGGTTGCCGGGTTTTCTAGGGCCGCTGGCCGCGCTGGGCCACCAATCACCGGCCAGCAGACGATTGCCCGGTGGTAGCTCGGCGCTCCACGACAGACTCAGGTCGCGATTCAGAGCGCGTTCATCCTTGTTGGCCGATTCGTTGACTGGCTGGCCGTTGATTGCAGTCAAACGGCCGGGCAACGCTGGGTAGAGCAGAGGCGGGGTGGGTGACAATTGTTGCAGGCGGGCGATAAAGGCGTCTTTCTCTGCCGGCAGCACATTTAAGGCGAAGAGGTTGGGGGTTTGCGCCGGCAGTT
>MHZN01000054.1:6757-7018 GCA_001830395.1 Pseudomonadales bacterium RIFCSPLOWO2_12_59_9
GATGGAGAGAGACATCCTGGCAAAGGCTACGGCCTGGTTTGCCGGTCGCAGCGATGCGACTTCAACGAAGTCTTCGGACTCGTGATGGCGAACCAGGCCGACCTTCCCGTGCACACCATGTGCCGCGTGCTCGGTGTCTCAGCCAGCGGCTTCTATGCCTGGCGAGACCGCGCACCGTCCCAGCGCAGCATCGACAACGCGGTGATGACCGAGCGCATCCGCCAGATTCACCAGGACTCCTACGAGTCCTACGGCATGCCC
>MHZN01000055.1:0-8010 GCA_001830395.1 Pseudomonadales bacterium RIFCSPLOWO2_12_59_9
CGGCCCTTGGCGATGCCAGGCCAAGTTGGCCAAAGCCTTGCGCAACGCCAGCGGCGCCGCCGCGGCGCCGACCCGACCGTGATTGCGGCGTACCCCTTCATCGCTAGCAAAACCCAGCAAGGCCACGCCCGGCGGGCTGTCCGCCGTCAACGGCTGAATGGATTGGTGCCAGCGCAGGCTGTCCGGCTCGGGGTCGATCCGGCCCTGCCAGCAGTCCATGGAATAACGGTCAGCAGTCATGGGCCGCGTCCTCTTTGTTGTAGCTGATGGATCCCTGGTAGATGCGCTGGCGCAGGCGTCCAGGCTGCACCGCGTAGGCCAGCTCCGCCGGCTGCTGGACGTCCCACAGGCACAGATCGGCCGGTGCCCCGACGACTATCCGTCCCAGTCCGGGCAAGCCCAGCGCCTGTGCGCCATGGGCGGTCATGCCGGCCAGGGCCTCACGGGGGGTCAGGCGGAACAGGGTGCAGGCCAGGTTAAGCAGCAGGGTCGGGAAACAGATCGGCGAAGTGCCGGGGTTGGCATCGCTGGCCAGCGCCATAGGCACGCCATAGCGACGCAGCAACTCGATCGGTGGCAACTGGGTCTCGCGCAGGCAATGAAAGGCGCCGGGCAGCAAGGTGGCGACCGTGCCGGCCTTGGCCATGGCTTGCACCCCGGCCTCATCGAGAAACTCCAGATGATCGGCCGACAGCGCGCCATAACCGGCGGCCAGGGCGCTGGCGCCCTGGTTGGAGAGCTGCTCGGCATGCACCTTGATGCGCAGGCCATGGCGCTGGGCGGCCTGGAACACCCGCGCGGTTTGCGCCGGGCTGAAGGCGATGGATTCACAGAACACATCCACCGCATCGACCAGCCCTTCGGCGGCCGCCGCCGGGATCATCTGCTGGCAGACCAGCTCGATATAACCGTCGCTGTCGGCGGTGAACTCCGGCGGCAGGGCGTGGGCACCGAGCAACGTGGTCAACACCCGCACCGGCAAGATTGCCCCGAGGCGGCGAGCGACCCGCAGCATCTTCAGCTCATCGGCCAGGGTCAGGCCATAGCCGGACTTGATCTCCACTGTGGTCACGCCATCGGCCAGCAAAGCCTGCAGCCGTGGCAAGGCCTGGGCCAGCAGCTCATCCTCGCTGGCCCCACGGGTGGCGCGCACCGTACTGAGAATGCCGCCGCCAGCACGGGCGATATCGGCGTAACTGGCGCCCTCGAGGCGCTGCTCGAACTCGCCGGCACGATCACCGGCGTAAACCAAATGGCTGTGACAATCGATCAGCCCCGGTGTCAGCACCCCGCCACGCCCCACCTCGACCGCGCCCAGAGCCTGCCACGGATCAAATGCCGACTCAGGCCATAAGCCAGCCACCACGCCGCCCTCGACCAACACTGCCATGGGCTCAGGCAAGGTGTTCAGGCCATCGAAGACGCACACAGCGCGCCACAGCAGGCGGGACGGATTGGACTTGGACAAGGGCTACTCCTCAAGCTATCTTGTATATACATTAGGCGAGCAACAGTGACTCGTCAAGACCACGAATCGACTTAAACCGGACCTGCAAACAGCCACCACCCAAGGTCGCAGGCGCGCACAAAGCGGTGAAAGCGGCCAAAACAACGGCGAAAACCGGCTTCTATGCCACAACAGCCCGGCGTTTAAGGGCAGCACAGACTCAAGCTCTATTTGTATATACAGATTAATGATTCAACCCAAGACCGGAGCGACGCATGACCATACGTCTGATTGACAGCGCCACGGCGCGCCAGATGCCCTGGAAGAACGGCACCGGGATGACCCTCGAGCTGGCCATAGCGCCGGCGACTGCCAACCTGGATAACTTCCAGTGGCGCATCAGCAGCGCCCAGGTGGCCGGCGGCGGGGAGTTCTCACGCTTTACCGGCATCGACCGCAGCCTGGCATTACTGGCCGGCGCCGGACTGCGCCTGCAGTCTGCACAGGTTGAGCTGCAGCTAATAACGCCGGATGCGCCGATCGCGGTGTTCCCGGGCGAGCAGGCGATCAGCGCAGAATTGCTCGACGGCCCGATCACCGACCTGAACATCATGACCCGCCGCACCGACTGGACCCACCGCCTGCAGCAGCTGCACCTGCGCGCCCGCCAGTGCCTGAACAGCACGGCCGACGTGCTGTTTATCTACTGCCACAGCGGCGGCCCACTGCACTGCCAGCTCGCCGACGGCCAGCAACAAGCACTCACGCCCGGCCAAGGCCTGCTGCTGGAGGACCAAGCCGAGTTGCCGGCCCTCGAACTGCAAGCCAACACGCCTGCCAGCGTGTTTCTCGCCTGGCTGAACCGGGTAACAGACAACACCGAATCCGTTTAACCCACAAAAAAGCCCCGGCTTATTGGGCCGGGGCTTTGACGTTACGCAGTGGCGCTTAGAACTGCGCAGCGTCCAGCAGATACAGCGACTCACTGCCGGCCTTGACCGAGGCAGTCAGGGAGTGGATGCGCGGCAACAGGCGAGCGAAGTAGAAACGCGCAGTGCCGAGCTTGCTGACGTAGAACTCATCTTGATCCTGCTTGGCCAGTGCGGTACGCGCCATCAGTGCCCACATGTAGGCGTAGGCGGTGTAGCCGAACACTTGCAGGTACTCGACCGAGGCCGCACCGACTTCATTCGGGTTCGCCTTGGCACGCACCAACAGATCGGCGGTCATTTGCTCGAGGTTGTCGATTGCCGCTTTCAGCGGATTGACGAACTCGGCCAACGAAGCATCGGCAGAATCGGTGAACGCCTTGATCTCTTCAGCGAAGTGCTTGTAGAACGCACCGCCACTGCCGACCACTTTACGGCCGACCAGGTCGAGTGCCTGGATACCGTTGGTGCCTTCGTAGATCTGAGTGATACGGCAGTCACGGATCAGCTGCTCCTGGCCCCACTCACGCACATAACCGTGGCCGCCGAAGATCTGCTGGCCATGGGTGGTGGTTTCCAGCGCCATATCAGTGAGGAAGGCCTTGGCTACCGGGGTCAGCAGGGCCACCAGCTCTTCGGCACGCTTGCGAGTAGCGGCGTCTTCGCTGTACTTGGCGGTGTCTAGCTGCATGGCCACGTAGCTGGAGAAGGCACGACCGCCTTCGTTCAAGGCCTTCATGGTCAGCAGCATGCGGCGCACGTCTGGATGCACAATGATCGGATCGGCGGCTTTGTCTTTAGCCACCGGCCCGGTCGGCGCGCGGCTCTGGATACGGTCGCGGGCATACTCCACGGCGTTCTGGTAAGAGCGCTCACCCAGGGACAGGCCCTGGATACCCACACCCAGACGCTCGTAGTTCATCATGGTGAACATGGCGGCCAGGCCTTTGTTCGGCGCATCGACGATCCAGCCGGTGGCGCCATCGAAGTTCATCACGCAGGTAGCCGAAGCCTTGATGCCCATCTTGTGTTCGATCGAGCCACAGGACAGCGCGTTCTGCTCACCCAGCGAGCCGTCGGCATTGACCATGAACTTCGGCACCAGGAACAGCGAGATGCCTTTCGGGCCCGCCGGGGCGTCCGGCAGCTTGGCCAGCACCAGGTGAATGATGTTCTCGGTCAGGTCGTGCTCACCGCCGGTGATAAAGATCTTGGTACCGGAAATCTTGTAGCTGCCATCGGCCTGTGGCTCGGCCTTGGTGCGGATAATCCCTAAGTCGGTGCCGGCGTGCGGCTCGGTCAGGCACATGGAGCCCGCCCAGGTGCCGGCATACATATTGGGCAGGTACTTCTCTTTCAGCTCTTCGCTGGCGTGGGCGTTGATCGACAGGCAGGCACCGGCAGTCAGCATCGGGTAGAGACCGAAGGACAGGTTGGCCGAGTTGACCATTTCCTCGACCTGAGCCGAGATCGCCTTGGGCATGCCCATGCCGCCGAATACCGGATCACCACCGACGCCAACCCAACCGCCTTCGGCGTAGGCCTGGTAGGCCTGAGGGAAACCGGCTGGGGTTTTCACCGCGCCGTCAGCCCAAGAGCAGCCTTCTTCATCACCGCTACGGTTCAACGGCGCGATAACCCCACCAGTAACCTTGCCCGCCTCTTCGAGAATGGCTGCAGCAGTTTCTTCGTCCACTGCCTCGGCAATAGCGGGTAACTGTGCCCACAGCTTGGCAACCTCAAAAACCTCATTGAGGACGAAGCGCATATCGCGCAGGGGCGCTTTGTAATCAGCCATGTGAACCTCACGAAAAAGACTGGCAGGATCGCCATAGGAATATGACGCCGATTGTAACCGAACAACAAGAAAGAGCAAAAGGGTCGACTTATGACCGTATATCGACATTCAGTCACACGGATATCGCACACCTCGGCGGCTTAGCGCGGCATCCTTGCGCAACAGTAACCGCGACAGCCGGCAGCCGCCCGCTCAGGCGGGCGCAGCGGTCACCCGCACTGCTCCGCGACGAGCCTGACCCAGGGCCATGACTTTATTGCGCCCGGCATTTTTGGCCTCATACAGGGCCTTGTCCGCCGCCTTGAGTACATCTTCGGGGTTTGGCTGCGCCGCTTGGCGCTGGGCAACACCGATGCTCACAGTCACCGCCACACTGCCAGCGCTTTTAACCCCGCGCTTCTGCCGGCCCTGCTGATCGTCATGGGGACGTTTGGCGGATTCGCGCAGTTGCAGGTGATAGGCCTCAACCGCCGCCCGCACCACCTCCAGATGCGGCAGGCACTGCTCAATGGTCTTGCCTGGGAACACCAGGGTGAACTCCTCGCCACCATAACGATAGGCCTTGCCACCACCACTGATCTTGCCCAATTGCTGAGCAACCAGCCGCAACACCTGATCGCCCACATCATGGCCGTGGATGTCGTTAAATTTTTTGAAATGGTCGATATCGGCCATCGCCAGCACGTAATTGCGCCCCAACCGTTGCAAGTGCTCATTCAACGCCCGGCGGCCAGGCAAGCCGGTGAGTTCATCGCGGAAGGCCATTTGGTAGGCCTCGTGCGCCACGGCCACGGCGATCATCAGCATCACCTGGCTGCTCATGATGTTCAGCGCCTGGGGTTCGATAAACACCTTGGGCAGCATCCATAACAAGCCAAGCAAGCCAACTAGCTGCGCCGCATGCAGGGGCCGCGGATGGCGCAGGTACTGCACTGTTAGCAGCAGCGCCGCAAGCGCAAACAGTGGATAAGACAGTTGAACCAGGCTCATCCAGGCGCCATGCAAGGCCGGCCAACGGATGTCCGCCAGCCAGGTCAGCACCTCGGTGGGGTAACGCTGCTCGAGCGCCGCCGCCACCCCGACCACGGCAAACAGCACCGCCGCCCGTGCGATCAAGTCTTGAATCAGCTGGGTGCGTTCCTGCCAGGCGGCGTACAGCCCATAGAGCAGCGGCAACAGCAAACTGCACAGGTGAAAGATCAGCGCCGCATCGTCACGGACCCGGCCATTGGCGCGAAAATAATCGGTTTGACTGTCGAGTAAAAAGTAACCGAGGTACACCGTCAGCAATAGAAACAACTCGCGCTGGCGGCTGTAGACCATACAAAAGCTACCGCCCAGCAAGAGCAGCAGGGTGGGCAGGACATTAAACAGTGAGTTAAAAAACTCATTCAAGGTGGCCAAACTGGCGGCCAACAGCCCGCCGACGAGCAGCAACAACGACGGCAAGAAATGCCCAAGGCGCACAGCAGAAAAGCGCAACACGGCAAAACTCCAAGCCAACCCGCACGAATATCAGCGCCCATTTTGCCTGCAGACGACCCGCAAGGCACAGGCTGCAGATCGCAAACTTGAATTTTTACTGCAGTTAAATCATCCAGAACGAAAAATGCCGCTGACCCGAAGGCCAGCGGCATTTTTATTCGACGCCAGTGCAACCTGGCGTCTAACCTCTCAGCTGATTACTACTTAGTAGCCCAGCGCGAAGTTCTCTTCTTTCATATCCATCAAGTTGTTGGCACCGGAAACCATGGTGACCACCAAGCCACGGGTACGCGGCAGGATACGTTGGAAGTAGAAGCGCGCAGTCTGCAATTTGGCCGTGTAGAAGGCCTCTTCGTCGGTGCCGGCAGCCAGCTTCTCGGCAGCCAGACGCGCCATGTCAGCCCAGAAGTAAGCCAGGCAGACGTAACCGGAGTACATCAGGAAGTCCACCGAAGCGGCACCGACTTCTTCACGGTCTTTCATCGCAGCCATGCCCACTTTCATGGTCAGGTCGCCCCACTCTTTGTTCAGCGCGGCCAATGGCGCAACGAACTCTTTAACAGCGTCGTTGGCTTCGTTGGCTTGGCAGAACTTGTGGACGATCTTGGTGAAGCCCTTGAGCGCCTCGCCTTGGGTCTGCAGAACTTTACGGCCAAGCAGGTCAAGGGCCTGAATACCGGTGGTGCCTTCGTACAGCATGGAAATACGGCTGTCGCGAACGTTCTGCTCCATGCCCCACTCAGCGATAAAACCGTGGCCGCCGTAGATTTGCACGCCGTGGTTAGCCGACTCAAAACCAACTTCGGTCATAAAGGCTTTAGCAATTGGCGTTAGGAAAGCCAGCAGGCCATCAGCCGCTTTCTTGTCAGCTTCGTTCTCGCTGTATTTAACGATGTCGACCTGCTTGGCAGTGAAGTACACCATCGCGCGGCAGCCTTCGGCAAAGGCCTTCATGGTCAACAACATGCGGCGTACATCGGGGTGCACGATGATCGGGTCAGCGGCTTTTTCCGGCGCTTTCGGGCCAGTCAGCGAACGCATTTGCAGACGGTCACGGGCGTATTGCAAGCCACCCTGGAAGCCGATTTCGGCGTGCGCCAGACCTTGCAGAGCAGTACCCAGACGGGCGGTATTCATAAAGGTGAACATGCAGTTCAGGCCTTTGTTGGCTGGGCCGATCAGGTAACCGGTGGCGCCATCAAAGTTCATCACGCAGGTCGCGTTACCGTGGATGCCCATCTTGTGTTCGAGCGAACCACAAGCAACGGCGTTACGTGCGCCTGGGGTGCCGTCTTCGTTGGCCATGAACTTAGGTACGATAAACAGCGAGATACCTTTGGTGCCTTGTGGGGCATCCGGCAGGCGCGCCAGTACGATATGGACGATGTTCTCGGCCATGTCGTGCTCGCCAGCCGAGATAAAGATCTTGGTGCCGGAAATTTTGTACGAACCATCCGCCTGAGGCTCGGCCTTGGTGCGCAACATGCCCAGGTCGGTGCCGCAATGGGATTCGGTCAGGCACATAGTGCCGGTCCACTCGCCAGTTACCAACTTGGTCAGGTAAGTGTGCTTCTGATCAGCGGTGCCGTGCTCAGCGATGGTGTTCATGGCGCCGTGGGACAGACCTGGGTACATGCCCCACGACCAGTTAGCTTCGCCAACCAGTTCGCTCAACACCAAACCCAACGACTCAGGCAGGCCTTGGCCGCCATGATTAACGTCGTGGGACAGGCTTGGCCAGCCGCCTTCAACGTACTGTTGGTAAGCCGCTTTAAAGCCCGACGGGGTTTTAACGCCCGACTCGCTCCAAGTGCAACCCTCGATGTCGCCGGTGCGGTTCAGCGGGGCGATTACCTGCTCACAAAACTTGGCGCCTTCCTCAAGGATGGCGTTGACCATGTCTGGGGTAGCGTCCTGGCAAGCCGGCATACTTTGATAATGCGCTTCGTAGCCCAGTAACTCGTCACGAACGAAACGAATATCACGCAAGGGGGCCTTGTAATCAGGCATAGCGAATAACCTCTGCTGTAAATTGCGAATTAGGGTGACCGGCTTGCCAGTCGTGTGCGGGATCACTCCCAGCGGCCCGATAGACTACATGCGGGCCAGCAGTCAAACAGGCGTTTGAAACATACGTTTACGCCCCGACCTTGTCAAGCATCGCCCGCAGGCTGTTTAGGCAACCACGTCAACCACCGGTGCAGACTCCTGCGACTGACCTAAGCGGTGGTATAGCTGCAGACTAGGCGCTAAATCCGCGTCCTGCCGATCTGTTTTTGTCGGCTGCTCGGTTTGTTGGTCTGCCTCGTCTTGCTCACGCTGCGCAGCCTGGGCCTTGCGCTCGGCAATGG
>MHZN01000055.1:8080-10560 GCA_001830395.1 Pseudomonadales bacterium RIFCSPLOWO2_12_59_9
TGCCCGGAGGGTTCGGCCGGCGCCAAGGCCGCGCGTGCAACCTGCTCCATTTTGCGCAGGGTGGCAGCAGGATCATTGGCAATCGCGCTCACATCAATGCTGACCTCGCCGCCGACCGCATAGGTCCGACCATCGGGTCCGCGTTTGAAGCTGTAGGTTGGCCCGCCGGCATAGCTACCACCGACCGACGAATGGGCTTGCTCATGGGCGCGCACTTCTCGATCACGACTGCTTAGCTCGGCAATCTGCTGTTGAATTAATTGTTCTTGCGCGGGAGTTGCGATTGGCCGACCGGCGGCATCGACAGCTGCTGAACCGTCGGACTCAGGTTGCGTCGCAGTGGACGATGGGGAGGACGACGGGGAGGCCAGCCCAAGCAGCGACTCAGCGGTTGCTGAGCGCAACGACGTGCGCGCGGGCAGGGCCGCCGGCACAGCTGTCGCAAAATGACCTAACCCACCGATGTTCATCTAACCCCTCCTCGCCTTGGCGGGAGGCCAATAAAGGTTTTAGGCGCGGATATCCAGCAGGGTACCGAGCGCATCGTCAGCCGTTTTGATCACTTTGGCACCGGCTTGCACCTGTTCTTTACCTATTTGCAGATCAACCAAGCTGCTGGCCAGATCGACCTGTTGCGCCTGGCTATTGCTCGGATTAGGCGCAGCCGACTCCGCCACCGGCTTGGGCAGGCTGGCGCTGGCGATATCAGTGGCGGCCTGATTAACCCGCTGCTGACCACTCTGAACGCTGCTCAGCCCAGAATTAAAGGCACTACTGGCAGAAATTTGCATGGCGACGCTCCCAACCGGGAAAACTCCAGTTTTGATTGAAGCCGAGATTGAGCAAAAGATATACAGGCAAAATGCAATCACGCCGCCACTGCTTATAGCCGGATATTCAGCCTGCGCAGATCCAGATAGCGCGCCACGTTCGCCGCCGAGGCCTCACCGAGCAAGGGAATCCGCCCCAGGCAAGGTGCACTCAGACGCGCCTCAAGGGCGGCCAGATTTTCCTCCAGGCGCGGCATTTGCGGCTCGAGTAGATTCGCCACCCAACCGGCCACGCACAGGCCGTCGCGCTCGATGGCCTCGACCGTCAGCAAGGCGTGATTGATACAACCCAGGCGCACCGCCACCACCACAATCACCGGCAGCTCCAGTGCCATCGGCAGGTGCGCCAGGGTTGCCGACTTATTCAGTGGCACCCGCCAACCGCCGGCGCCCTCGACCAGGGTGAAGTCCGCCCGCCGATCCAATACCACCTGCACCGCAGTTACCAGGCTGGCCACCTCCAGGGTTAAGCCCTCCTCGCCGGCGGCCAGATGAGGGGCAATCGCCGGGGCAAAGGCGAAGGGATTAACCTCGGCGTAACTTAGCTGCTCGGAACATTCGGCCAGCAGCGCCAGCGCATCGCCATTGCGCAAGCCCTCGGCGGTCAGCTCACAGCCGGCGGCCAGCGGCTTGGCGGCGGCGGTGCTCATGCCGGCCAGACGCGCCGCGCGCAACAACCCGACGGCGACCGTGGTTTTGCCGACATCGGTATCGGTACCGGTAATAAAGAAGGCCACAGGCATTTCAGTGCTCCTTTTGCAGCACGGCGTACACCACCTGATAGGTGGCGGGCAACCCTTGAGGTTGGCGAAACCCTTCATAGGCGGCCAGCAACCCGCGCAGGCGCGCCGGCCCAGTCAGCCCGCCCGGACGGCCGGGGTTAAGGTTATGCGCACCCAGGGCTTTTAGCTCAGCGGTAAGGTCGCGCACCTCGGCGTAGTGCAGCACCTGTGGCTGAGTTTGCAAGTTCAACACGCGCAAGCCACTGGCGGCGCAGAGCCGTTGATAATCGACAAAATGGCGAAACTGATTCACATGACTCAAGCCATCCACGGCCTGCCAGCTGGCGCGCAACTCATGCAGGGTGCCGACGCACAGGCTGCTAAACGCTAACACACCACCCGGTTGCAGCACCCGCTGCGCCTCGGCCAACACCTGGGCAAAGTCGCCACACCACTGCAGCGCCAAGCTGGAAAAAATCAAATCCCGACTGCCGCTGCGCAATGGCAAAGATTCGGCATCGCCGGCAATAAAGTGCGCCGCGCCGGCCAAGGGCTGGGCGTGTTTGAGCATGCCCTCGGCGATATCCACTGCCGCGCCATCACCCATGCCAAAGCGTTGCGCCAGCGCGCGACTGAAATAACCGGTGCCGCAACCCAGATCCAGCCAGGCATTGGCCGCCAGCTCAGTCGGCAAACGTTTCAATAACTCCTGGCCAATGTCGCGCTGCAGCCCAGCCACCCCGTCATAGGTGTCGGCGGCGCGGGAAAACGAGGCGGCCACCTGACGTTTATCCGGCAAGCCCGGCAGCCCATGAGCCAGCTCAGTCATCCTTGGCCTCGCACATAAAAGCCGCCAGCGCCGCCGCAACTTCGTGGGGGCGCTCCAGCACAAAGGCGTGACTGGCCCGCTCGATCAAGCCAACCTCAA
>MHZN01000056.1 GCA_001830395.1 Pseudomonadales bacterium RIFCSPLOWO2_12_59_9
ATCGACGCTAGCAACTTTTGGGTGTTTGGAAATCGCTTCGAAACCAGCATGGGCGACTATGCGGCGTGTCGTGTGTCAAGCACCAAGCGCAATGTCAGTGGTCAATTCTTCGAGGCGGACAATAGCTACTACGCGGGCCAGCCGGTGCTGGCCCGGGATTTTAATGCGTTACCGCTGGCCGATATTCAGGCGCGGTTGCCGGCGGTGAAGCAAGGCTATTTGAGCCTGCCGGTGATAGCGCCACGGTGAGCCTCTGCCCGATACGTGTTGAATGCAAAACGTGGGCTTTAGCCCGCCTTGGCTCTTATCCAGCGCTGGTGAGTTAAAGCCCACAAGACAATATCTGCAGCGCACAACTGGGACATGACCATATTGAATGGCTGCAAATGTATTAGGCGATTTTTAAACTCAAATGGCTGCGACAAAACCAATAACGAAGTTGCCGCGCCGCGCATTTTGTTATGTAGGGGGATTCTGAATCTGGTTGCCGGCGCTTTGCTGTTGATATCAGCAAATAACAGTAGATCGGCGAAAATTAACTATTATGGCGATTTTTAGCGTCTATAAACGGAGTCCGGCAATCGCCCTGTAAAACATTCAGGCTATACATTTTGTTCTGTCCCGTTAAAAATTTGGCTCCTACTAAAAACCGGACAAATCAATGAGCAAGCCAAATTACCTTACCCGCAGCCTAAGCACTTTTGTCCCCTTGGCTTTGGCCAGCAGCCAAGTATTGGCGGGCGGCTTCGCACTTAGCGAGCAAAGCGCAAGCGGCATGGGCACCGCTTTTGCCGGGCGATCCTCTAGCGCACTGGATGCTTCCACTGTATTCAGCAACCCGGCCGGCATGAGCTACTTAGGCGAGCAAGTATCCGGCGGTATGGCTTTGATCAGCGCCAGCAGTGACATCAGCAATGCCTCGTCGAACTTAAACGGCTCTAACGATGGCGACATGGTGCCGCTGACCGCCATCCCCTTTGGTTATTACGTCAAACCCCTGGATGAGAACTGGCACTTCGGCATAGGGGTATACGCCCCTTTCGGCCTGGCTACGGAGTATGAAAATAACTATCAAGGCCGCGCCTTCGCCGACCAAAGCGATTTTACTGTGGTCTCAATCCAGCCAACCCTGAGCTACAAACTTAACGAGCAGTGGTCGTTCGGTGCAGGTATCAGTGCCAACTACGCCGAAGGCACACTCTCAAGCAGCGTCAACCCACTGCCCGCCTTGTTTAATGACAGCGAATACAAGGTAACCGGCAACGACTGGGGTTACGGCTACAACCTGGGGGTCATGTTCCAGGCCGCTGAGAGCACGCGTCTGGGCCTGAGCTATAAGTCCAAGGTTGACTACCGCCTCGAAGGCGATGCCAAAAACACCGCACTCACTAGCCAGGGCGGCTTTGTCGGCATTCAACCCGGAAAGTACGCTGGCTCACTCGACTTGACCACTCCGGAAAGCCTAGACTTCTCCGTTACCCACCAGTTCGACTCGCGCTGGACCGGCTACGCGGGTAGTACCTGGACGCGCTGGAGCCGCTTCAAGGAGGTGGTAATTGAGTCGCCCAATAATGCCTCGCCGCTGTTCACTGAAGTCAGCGAGGCCGAAAACTGGCATGACACGGTCAGCCATGCAATTGGTCTGTCGTATCAGCTCACGCCTCTATGGGTGCTGCGCAGCGGCCTGGCCTTCGACCCCACACCGACTAACAATACCGATCGTTCACCGCGCATCCCCAGTGGTGATCGCTACGTATTTGCAGTCGGCGCAGGCTACAGCCCAACTGAGAACCTGACCCTCGACCTGGCTTACATCTACCTCCAGGAAGAGGAGATAAGCGTAGACAACAGCGAGCTCGGCAAGGGCTATTACCAAGCCGACTACACTAACTCGGCCCATTCTGTGGCCGCCCAAGCCACCTGGCGCTTCTAAGCACACGGCGAGTCTTGAGCGGCGCCCTGCCGGTCAAGGCTCATCGGTGGACAGGCGCTAAGCGATAACCTCGCGCGTCATGCATATGCCGCTGTGCTCGTTAGGTGTTGCGCCCGTCGTAGCTTTTGTAGGGTGGGTTGAGCTTGGCGATACGCATCGATCAAGCGACAATCAGCCCGTCAGCCCCGGCACGCAGCAGTGGGCGTGAGCTGATGAGCTTCGCACGCGGTGATGGGTATCGTTACCCTCAACCGCATCCTACGGCCCGCCTGCAACAGGTAACTGGGACATCGCCATGAACAGCACTTCACTAAGCGCTGGTTACTGTCAGATTGCATTCCTGCGGGCTGTTCGCTGCAGGTTGCAGGCACTCTTCTTGGGCCTGTGTTTAGTTGTCAGCACAGGTGCTGTTGCGGCCCCGAAATTTCTCGGTGGCGTAGAGCTCCAGGCAGAGGCAGGTGATTCAGCCGCCCCAGTTGTGGCCGCTGAGGTCGTTTACGTTGAGGACTTCACCCTGAGTGTTGTGGAGGAGGCCGCTCCGACGGGGCCATTGGCTCGGCTGGCGCAACGATTACCGCGGCCGTCCGCTGCTGCGGATGCCCAAGCGCAGGCCCGAGAGACAGTCGAGCGGATGTCTGTCGAGCTGGTCAAAAGTCTTTCGCAGCAAGGCTTTGTGGCGCAACGGCTGGTTAATAACGGCAAACTGCCTGGCGCTGGTTGGCTGATTCGGGGGGTGTTTGTGAGCGTGGATGAGGGTAGCCGGGCCAAGCGAGCAGCCATCGGTTTTACCAGTGGCGCAAGCAGTATGAGTGTGCAAGCGAGCGTGAGCGATTTAGCCGATCGAGAACCCGTACAGCCTTTCCTGGTACTTGGTGCGGAGAAGAGCCCGAGCAAAATGCCCGGTGCTATCGTGACGAAGAATGCCTACGTCGCCGCCGCCAAATTAGTCATTGAAAAAAACGCGACCCCGAAAGACCTCCGCATGACTGCCGAGAAAATAGCGGAAGAGCTGCTCAAGTACCGCCAGCGCTTGGGATCAGAGACGGCCGACCAATAAGCGTCTTTTGTGGTTGGCGTTAATCGGGCTAGTTTCGCTGAAGCGCAGACACTGTTTTACTTAATGGCGTTATCTGGGATAAAGCAACGTTTTCCACGTTTATATATTGACTAATCCGCGTTTCGAGTTAGCCGGAGCATTCCATTTCAGGGCGGCTAACTCAGCTCACGACGGCCGTTAATGTGTAGGCAAATGCCTACAGGGTATTAAGGGTCGACTGGCATTTATGCTGCGGTTGTATGTTTAAATTACGCCCGACTCATTCAAGCAAGCCGATTCAGCGCGCCGGCATGCCGGTGATAGAGCTGCTGGCGCAGGCGCCATTGATTGCCTTGGGTGAGTAGCCTTGTAGTAGCTGTTGGCTGTGACCGGGATGTTGCGCAACTGCGCGGCGTCAAACTGCTCGGGTAACGTAACCATGCCGGGCCTGACGAAAGATTATCACGCATGAAAAAACTCACCGACAAACCAACCATAGTGATCGCTGGAATGTTCTTCGGCTTTGTTCTGCTGGCAATGGCTTGCGCCTGTTTTTACCAGCTCAACGTCAGCCTATTAATCTTTCCCTCTTATCAATCCTTCCTGTAGGAACACCTTTATGCACTTCTTTAAAAAAGCCACCTCCATAGTTTTCGCCGCCTTCGTTGTCGCTGGAACCGCCAGCGCTGAGCAGCCGCTTGGTGCGAGCGCCAAAAAGGCGCAGGTTGAACTACAGACGCGCTTTAAAAGCGCAGATAGCAACGGCGACGGAAAACTAACGAAAGATGAGGCAAGGTCCCACATGCCTTTCGTTTATCGTAATTACGCCAGAATAGACAGTGACGCTAAGGGTTCAATTACGCTTGATCAGATCGAAGCGTTTGTCGCGAAAAAACCATGAGCCACCTCAAGCAAATGCAGTGAATGCTGGGGGCGATATTTGGGCAAGCAACCCGAGCCTTGCATCTCTCCGATCGATAGTCCGCACGGACAATCTTTAGGTCTATGGAGCTAGGGCGACTCAAGGGTCGCCCGGCTACGAGTGCCGGCGAAAACATCATAGGTATTGAAGCTGGTCATCATGCGTCCATAGAGATGCAGGCTCACCGCACGCGGCCGATCTGACGGCACGCCAGTCACGTGGATGTGGTCGGGATTGGGGACAAAGCTGGTGACTGCGCCGCGCCCCAGGAGAAGGACGCCGCCGCGCGCAAGTTCAATACCTTCGTCGGCCCCAGTGTCTGATGATATGCGGACGTAATTTCGCTCCTCCAGTACCCCTTCAATTACTCCGACTACCCCCCAACTCCCGTGGTCATGCACAGGCGTCCACTGACCAGGTAACCAGACCAATACGTAGAGAGAAAAACTGGCATCTGGCGCGTTGTAGACGAGATTGCGGGCATAGTGCTCGGGATTACTCAGATAGTGTTGCGGCCCAAGAAATGTCGCTGCCTTGTCGATTAGTTCGAGCATTGCCGGTGCGAGTGCAAGCACGCAATCGGCGGAATCACAACGACCTTGCGTGTGCGATACGACGTTTGAAATGAAGGCTTCGAGAGCAGTTGTGGTCATTTTCTTGTTCCATTCTGAGCATATTTTAAAGATTGATGAGTTCTTCGCTTAATCCTTAGGTCTCACCGGCAATATCTAATAAGTCACACAAATGGATCAATACATCCCGGCGAGAGTGCTTTTCGCGTAGCAGTAAATTTAATATCACCGCTAATCAGGTTGCGCATTTGTCTCTGTCGTATCGACGCAGCACTTAAGAGTGCCTAGACAGCACCACAAAGCAACTCTGGACTTCATGTTTAGAATAATATTTTTGTAGATGGCGGCCTCAATAAAACTGTATCGCGTGACGACTCAGCAATTAGTCGAACTTGTAAGCTGAATGCATTACTGCAAGGCTTTAGTTCTGGGCCTACCGATATTATCTATTGAGCCTTAGCGCTACGGTGCTAATGTACGTGCCTAACGCCCCCCCTGGATTAAAGAGTCTCAGTGCCTCGACCCATGCGCCAGCCCTATGCACAAATTCAGAATTTCCCTACATCGCCAGTGCAGCGCACTGGAATATTCTTGTAATCCATTGCCGCCGACGAACAATATCGTCGCCAAAAATTTGCTGCTGAGCAAAAGGCGAAAATGCGTGCACTGGAAACTAACAACGCTAAAGCAGAGGAAATTAAACGTATTCGTAGCCGCGAGGAGCAATTTTAAGACGAAACGCGAGCACTTCTGAAAAAAACATGGTTCGTGTAGTTATGCATCAAGACGCTCCGTCAATGCATGGCTTTTATTGCTATTTACGCTTAAGGAAAAATATGAAAGTTACTGCACTTATCTTGGCGGCACTCGCATGCCGGTCCAAGCAAATAAAATGGCGAGTAGATATCAATGAATGATCCGACTCATACCTCCACTAATCCCTGGGGTTTATTGCTTGCCGTATGGCTGTTGGCGATGGCCTCGACTTTCAGTGCCTTGTTTATCGGCGAGGTGATGGGCAAAACCCCATGCGTGTTGTGCTGGTTTCAGCGGATCTTCATGTTTCCTCTAGCGGTAATGCTGACTATTGCCTGCTATCGCTCGGACTTCGCTGTTTGGAAATATGCGCTGCCCCTGGCCGTTATAGGCTGGGGAATCGCCCTGTATCACTGCTTGCTTTTCGTAGGTTTTATTCCGGAAAGCATCAAGCCGTGCGGTGTCGGAGCGCCTTGCTCCGGGGCAGACATGATGATTTTGGGGGGCGTGCCGCTGCCGCTGATTTCCTTGGTTGCCTTCACCCTAATAGTCCTTCTTCTTGTCCTGATTCACCGGAGAACCCTCGTATGAATAGACGTACCATCGTCCTGGCCATTGGTGTCATGACAATTCTCAGCTTTGCTACTGCAGTAGTGCGCTACAAGACGGAGGGGGAGGCTCCCCAGGCAGCTCCTGTGGCCGCTCAGGCGCAGGCGGCAAGCGCATTGGTGCGTTTTGATTCCCCGACTCTTGGGCCGATAAACGCTCCCGTCACTATCGTCGAGTTCTTCGACCCTTCGTGCGAAAGCTGTCGGGCTTTCTTCCCCTACCTGAAGCAAATTATGGCGAAGTACCCAAATGACGTGCGCATTGTCGTTCGCTATGCACTGCTCCATAAAGGTTCGGAAGAGGCCGTACGATTATTGGAGTCTGCTCGGTTACAGGGGATTTATGCGCCTGTATTGGAGGCCGTCTTGAATGCTCAGCCGCAGTGGCATGATGATCCTAAAGCCCTGATGGCATGGGAGGCTGCCCAAGCGGTTGGTTTGGATGTTGAGAAGGCTCGCGAAACGATGAACTCGCCGAGGATCGAGCAAATCCTGGGCCGGGATGCTGAAGACGCTAAAACACTTGGGATTCAGGGGACTCCGGCCTTCTTCGTTAACGGCAAGCCGTTGAATCAATTCGGTCCGAAGCCGCTCTTGGAACTTGTTCAGAGCGAAGTGGAAAAGGCTCGGAAACAGGCCAGATAGTTAGGAATCGTTTCTTGCTCGTAGAAGAAGGCTATTCCCTGCGAAGCGTTTTTCAATTGTGAGGTTGTTTTTTGAGTTGTCGCGAAGCAGGGCTGAAAAAGCCGGAGCTAATTCAGGCCTTAAGCCTAGGGTCTGTTGCCGTTTCATCGCGAGCCGCGTTGCCGCGAGAAATGGCCCCCGGTTAGGCGCAGGACGCAGGTAATGGTTATTCCCTTGCCAAGTCCTGCAACAACAGCGGGGGCCATTTCCCGCGCAACCCGAAGGGCCGGGCCTGTTTTTGCGCGAGGCGGGGTTTCTCGTCGCTCATTTGGAACAACCAAACCGCGCTTCTCGTGCCTTGCCTCGCGCAAAAACAGGCTCCGGCGCGGCCGCGAATGAAATGGCAACAGACCCTAGAGGTAGGCCAATTATTAATGGCGAATAGTACCTATTACTGCCGGGGAGTTGCTGTTGCGCCATGCCAATGGTCCATCATCTAGTCGGCGTGGTTGGCCAGTTTGCTGCGGGGACTGGCCTGCGCCTCGCTAACGCCAGCCTTCGCGCCGCGCCGCGCCGGTGGCTCACCTGTCACCCGCCACACCGCGGATTCGGTCAAATGTAGTTTTTGCGACAAAATAAAATTGAATTATTAATTGTTAGCCCATGAACTTATGGTTGTTGTTACTGTTGCAATCAGCTGCCACCGCACGAAGCTAACTACTACGACACGGAATCACCGCCTGTTCATATTGGCTTTGAGCATCATATTCACCACTTGGAGTCGATCCCATGCATCCCCGCGTCCTTGAGGTAACCGAGCGAATTGTCGTGCGCAGTCGTGTTATGCGCGAGCGCTACCTGGCCATGATTTACGCGGCCGCCAGTGAGGGGCCGCAACGCAGCAAGCTGCAATGCGCCAACTTCGCCCACGGAGTGGCAGGTTGCGGCAGCGAAGACAAGCAAACCCTGCGTTTGATGAATGCGGCCAACGTGGCGATTGTCTCCGCGTATAACGACATGCTCTCGGCGCACCAGCCTTACGAGCCTTTCCCCGAACAGATCAAGCAGGCCTTGCGTGAGATAGGTTCGGTCGGCCAGTTCGCCGGTGGTGTACCGGCCATGTGCGATGGCGTGACCCAAGGCGAGCCAGGCATGGAGCTGGGTATCGCCAGCCGCGAGGTGATCGCCATGGCCACTGCAGTGGCGCTGTCGCACAACATGTTCGATGCCGCGCTGTGCCTGGGTATCTGCGACAAGATCGTCCCCGGACTGATGATGGGCGCCCTGCGTTTCGGTCACTTGCCGACCCTGTTCATCCCGGCGGGGCCGATGCCTTCTGGGTTGTCGAACAAGGAGAAGGCCGACGTACGTCAGCGCTATGCCGAGGGCAAGGCCAGCCGCGACGAGTTGCTGGAAGCCGAGATGGCCGCCTACCACAGCCCCGGCACCTGTACCTTCTACGGCACTGCCAACACCAACCAGCTGCTAATGGAAGTGATGGGCCTACATTTGCCGGGCGCCTCCTTCGTCAACCCCAACACACCGCTACGCGATGCGCTGACCCGCGAAGCGGCGCAGCAGATCACTCGGCTGACCAAGCAAAGCGGGCAATTTATGCCGCTCGGCGAGATCGTCGACGAACGTTGCCTGGTCAACTCGATCGTCGCACTGAGTGCCACCGGCGGTTCGACCAACCACACCCTGCATATGCCGGCCATCGCCCTGGCGGCGGGCATCCAGTTGACCTGGCAGGACATGGCTGATCTCTCTGCCGTGGTGCCGACCCTGGCCCACGTTTATCCCAACGGCAAATCCGATATCAATCACTTCCAGGCGGCCGGCGGCATGGCCTTCTTGATTCGTGAGCTGCTCGACGCCGGGCTGCTGCACGAGGACGTCAACACCGTGGCAGGCCATGGCCTCAGCCGCTATACCCGTGAGCCGTTCCTTGAGGAGGGCAAGCTGGTTTGGCGCGACGGGCCGAGCAAGAGCTATGACGAAAGCGTGCTGCGTCCGGTGGCGCGGCCGTTCTCCCCGGAAGGTGGCCTGCGGGTGCTGGAGGGCAACCTTGGCCGTGGCGTGATGAAGGTCTCGGCCGTAGCGCCCGAGCATCAGCTGGTCGAGGCCCCGGCGCGAGTATTCGAGGATCAGCAAGAACTGGTCGATGCCTTCAAGGCCGGCGAGTTGGAACACGACTTCGTCGCGGTGATGCGTTTCCAGGGCCCGCGCAGCAACGGCATGCCGGAGTTGCACAAGATGACGCCGTTCCTTGGCGTGCTGCAGGATCGTGGCTTCAAGGTGGCGTTGGTCACCGACGGGCGTATGTCCGGTGCCTCAGGCAAGATCCCCGCGGCTATCCATGTCTGCCCCGAAGCCTACGGTGGCGGTCCGCTGGCGCGGGTGCGCGATGGCGACATGATCCGCGTCGACGGTCACACCGGTGAATTGCAGCTGCTGCTCAGTGCCGAGGAGCTGGCGGCGCGTGAGCCGGCAATCGGCACGCTGGACAATGCCGTGGGTTGCGGCCGCGAGCTGTTTGCCTTTATGCGCCAATCCTTCAGCTCGGCGGAGCAGGGCGCCTGTGCTTTTAGCAGCAGCCTGGAGTCGTTGCAGTGAAGCTGGCGTTGGTCGGTGATGTCGGTGGCACCAATGCGCGTTTCGCCCTCTGGCGTGACGACCAGCTGGAGTCGGTGCGGGTGTTGGCCACCGCCGATTATCCGAGGCCGGAACAGGCGATTCGCGCCTACCTGATCGAGCTTGGGCTGCCGCTTGGTGCCGTCGATTCGGTGTGCTTGGCCTGCGCCGGCCCGGTCAGTGGCAATCTGTTCCGCTTTACCAATAATCACTGGCGTCTCAGTCGCTCGGCGTTCTGTCGTGACTTGCAGGTGCGCGAACTGCTGCTGATCAATGATTTTTCCGCCATGGCGCTGGGCATGACCCGTTTGCGTGATGACGAGCGCATAACGGTCTGCCCTGGGGTGGCCGAAGCGGATCGCCCCAGCGTGGTGATCGGCCCTGGCACCGGTTTGGGGGTCGGCAGTTTGCTGGCCCTGAGCGATGGCAGCTGGCGGGCGTTGCCGGGCGAGGGTGGGCATGTCGATCTGCCGATTGGTAATCCGCGTGAAGCCGAGCTGTGGCAGCAGTTGTATCGCCAGCTCGGTCATGTGCGCGCCGAGGATGTGCTCAGCGGTAACGGTTTGCTGCTGCTCTATCGGAGCATTTGTGCGCTGGATGGTCATGCGCCGCGCTTGAATTCGCCGGCCGAGGTCACGGCCGCAGCGCTGGCAGGCGATGCGGTGGCCGTGGCGGTGCTGGAGCAGTTCTGTTGCTGGCTAGGCCGCGCCGCCGGTAACAATGTGCTGAGCCTGGGTGCGCGCGGCGGGGTGTACATTGTCGGCGGCGTGGTGCCGCGGTTTGCCGAGTTATTCCTGGCCAGTGGCTTTGCCCGCTGCTTTCGCGACAAGGGCTGCATGAGCGATTACCTCATTGGGATTCCTGTATGGCTGGTGATGGCCGAGTATCCGGGTTTGCTGGGTGCAGGTGTGGCGCTGCAGCAGGCGTTTGAACATGGCTAGGGCTGGGAGTGCTGTGCGCAGCACCTGCGGTTACTGGTGCGCGTGGTGCACCCTACGGGATAACAATAAGGATGGCGGACGGTGAGCCAGCCGGGAAAATCGATACTGCTGGTCGATGATGACCAGGAAACTCGCGAACTGCTGCAGACCTATCTGAGCCGTGCCGGTTTTCAGGTGCGTACCGTCGGCGATGGTGCAGGCTTTCGCCAGAGCCTCGGCGCCGAGGTGGCCGACCTGGTGATTCTCGATGTGATGCTGCCCGACGAGGATGGCTTCAGCCTCTGCCGTTGGGTGCGCGAGCATCAGCGTTTCGCCCAGGTGCCTATCATCATGCTCACCGCCAGCTCGGATGAAATCGACCGGGTCATCGGCCTGGAATTGGGTGCCGACGACTACCTTGGCAAGCCCTTCAGTCCGCGCGAGTTGCTGGCGCGGATCAAGGCCCTGCTGCGCCGTGCGCACTTCAGTCAGGAGCGTAGCGGCGAGGTGTTGGCCTTCGACGAGTGGCGCCTGGATATGGTCAGCCATCGCCTGTTCCACTGCGACGGTGAAGAGGTGTTGCTGTCCGGCGCCGACTTCGGCTTGCTCAAGTTGTTTCTCGATCACCCGCAGCAAATTCTCGATCGCGACACCATCGGCAATGCCACCCGTGGCCGTGAAGTGATGCCGCTGGAGCGTATCGTCGATATGGCGGTCAGCCGTCTGCGCCAACGCCTGCGCGACACCGGCAAGCCGGCGCGGTTGATCCGCACGGTGCGCGGCAGCGGTTACCAGTTGGCGGCGAATGTCACGCAGCATCTCGGTGCTGCGCGTTAACTGGCGCCGGCTGTTGCCGGTGCCGCGCTCGCTGCTTGGGCGCATGTTGCTGCTGACCTTGTTGGCGGTGCTGCTGGCACAGGCCTTGTCGAGCGTGATCTGGGTGTCGCAACTGCGGGCCAGCCAGATGGAAGGGCTGCTCACCAGTGCGCGCAGCCTGGCGCAATCGATGGCTGCCAGCGTCAGTTATTTTCGCTCGCTGCCCCTTGGCTATCGGCCCATGGTCCTCGACCAGTTGCGCAATATGGGCGGCACGCGGTTTTTCGTGTCGCTCAACGACAAGCCGTTGAATATGCAGGTATTGCCGCAAACCCCGCGCAAGCGCGCGGTGCTCGATGCGGTCGATGCGACCCTGCGCGAGCGCCTGGGCAGCAACCTTGACCTGCTGGTGCAGTTCGTCAGCCCGAATGACTTACGCATCTTCAATGGCGCGGTGAAGCTCGATGAGCTGCCGCGCTCCTGGGCGCATTACGCCCTGAGCCTGGAGCCACTGAGCCCGCCGGTGCTGGTCACGCAGATCCAGATCGCGCCGAACGAATGGCTGTATCTCGCCTCCTTAATGCCCGAGCCCTATGTCAGTCTGGAGCAGCAAGGGCTGCCGGCTCAGCAACTGTGGTTCATCATCCTCACCAGCAGTTTCCTGCTGCTGTTCATCGGTATTTTGGTGCACTGGCAGAGCCGGCCACTCAAGCGCTTGGCGGTGGCGGCGCGGGAAATGTCCCTGGGCTGCGAGGTCGAACCGCTGACCGAGGTGGGCGGCAGCGAAGTGGTCGAGGTTAGCCGTGCATTCAACAGCATGCGCGAGCGCATCGTCCGTTACCTGCGCGAGCGCAGTCAGTTGTTCAGCGCCATTTCCCATGATCTGCGCACGCCGATAACCCGTCTGCGCCTGCGTGTCGAATTGCTCGAAGACGAGACCTTGCAAGCCAAGTTCAGCCGTGACCTCGACGAGCTGGAGATGCTGGTCAAGGGCGCGCTGCAATGCGTGAAGGACACCGACATTCACGAAAATATCGAGCCAGTAGACCTTAACTACCTGCTCAACTGCGTAGTTGAACCCTATCTGGCGCCGGCTGGAAATGGCCGAGTCACGCTGGATGGTCAGGTCCAGGGTGCCTATCCAGGCAAACCATTGGCGCTTAAACGTTGTATCGGCAACCTGATCGATAACGCCCTTAAATATGGGCAAAAGGCCCATCTGCATATCGAAGATGATGCGAGTGCCTTCGTTCTGCATGTCGATGACGAGGGGCCGGGAGTGCCCGAGCAGCGCCTGGAGCAGGTATTTGAGCCGCATTTCCGCCTGGCCGGGCAGCAACAAGGCTACGGTCTGGGGCTGGGTATCGCCCGCAATATCGCCCACAGCCATGGCGGCGAGGTGAGCCTGCGCAATCTGCGCGAAGGCGGCCTGCGCGTGACCTTGTGGCTGCCACGCTATGCCGAGTGAGTTTGTCGGGTGGCTTCAGCCCAGCCTAGAGTTTTCCGGAGTTTTGTAACCAGCCCGTGACCTTTGCGCATCCCTTCGTTACCCGCCGCGGTGGCGTCCGTGGTTAGACTTCACTGCAGCGCAAGCACCAGACTTGCCCGCGAATAACAGCAAGAAAGGAACCCACCGATGAACGTGTTTTTTCGCCTGGCAACTGCAATTTCTCTTGTCTCCCTGATGCCGCTGGCTGCCCACGCTGGTGAAGTCGAGGTGCTTCATTGGTGGACCTCCGGTGGCGAAAAACGCGCCGCCGATACTCTGCAAAAACTGGTCGAGGCCAAGGGGCATACCTGGAAGGATTTCGCCGTCGCCGGTGGTGGTGGTGAAGCAGCCATGACGGTGCTTAAAACCCGCGCTGTTTCCGGTAATCCGCCTGCCGCCGCGCAGATCAAAGGGCCGGATATCCAAGAGTGGGGCGCGCTGGGTCTGCTCGCTGACCTTAACGCTATCGCTGCCGAGCAGAAATGGGACAGCCTGCTGCCCAAGCAGGTGGCGAACATCATGAAGTACAAGGGCGACTATGTGGCGGTGCCGGTCAATGTGCATCGGGTCAACTGGCTGTGGATCAATCCCGAGGTTTTTGCCAAGGCCGGCGCTACGCCGCCGACCACTCTCGATGAATTCTTCGTCGCTGCCGACAAGCTCAAAGCTGCCGGTTTCATCCCCCTGGCCCACGGTGGCCAGCCTTGGCAGGACGGCACCGTATTCGAAGATTTGGCCTTCAGCATCTTGGGTGCCGAGGGCTATCGCAAAGCCTTCGTCGAGCAGGACAAGGACACCCTGACCGGGCCGAAGATGGTCGAGGTGTTCGCTGCCCTGCAAAAAATGCGCGGTTATATCGATGCCGACGCGGCCGGGCGCGACTGGAATACCGCGGCTGGCCTGGTGATCAATGGCAAGGCCGGTATGCAGGTGATGGGCGACTGGGCCAAGAGCGAATGGACCGCCGCCGGCAAGGTCGCCGGTAAGGATTACCAGTGCCTGCCGTTCCCTGGCACCCAGGGCAGCTTCGCCTACAACATCGATTCTCTGGTCATGTTCAAACTGAGCGATGAGCAGAACCGCAAGGCCCAGGAAGACCTGGCACGAACCGTCATGGAGCCTGAGTTTCAGGAATTATTCAGTCAGAACAAGGGCTCGATTCCGGTGCGTCAGGACGTGGACATGAGCACCTTCGACGCCTGCGCCCAGCAGTCCATGCTCG
>MHZN01000057.1 GCA_001830395.1 Pseudomonadales bacterium RIFCSPLOWO2_12_59_9
CGGGTCGAGGATGCCCTTGATCACCATCGGGCCGTCCCAGAAGTCGCGAATCCACTGCAGGTCTTGCCAGGAGATCGAGGGGTCGAAGTTGTTGCCCAGCCAGCCGATGTAGTCGGCCAAACCGGTGGGGTTGCCACGGTAGGCGGAGATATTGCCCAGGTCGTGGGGGCGACCCAGCAGGCCGACATCCACCGCCCAGGCCGGATGGGTCACGGCCTGCAGCATGCGGCGCAGCGGTGCGTTCGGCCCGCTCATGCCCGAATGGGCATCGCGGTAACGGGCGCCGGGCACCGGCATGTCGACGGTGAACACCAGGGTGGTGACCCCGGCAGCCTTGGCCCGCTGCAGGGCGTTTTTCATGAACCCGCGGTCCTTCAGCACATACAGCTGGAACCACATGGGGCGGCTGATGGCTGGCGCCACTTCTTCGATCGGGCACACCGAAACGGTGGACAGGGTAAAGGGGATGCCTTTGTCGGCGGCGGCCTTGGCCGCCTGCACTTCGCCGCGACGGGCGTACATGCCAGTCAAGCCGACCGGGGCGAGGGCCACGGGCATGGCCAGGGTTTCGCCGAGCAGCTGGGTTTCCAGGCTCAGTTGCGACATGTCGCGCAGCACTCGCTGGCGCAGGGCGATGTCGGCCAGGTCGCTGACGTTGCGGCGCAGGGTGTGTTCGGCATTGGCGCCGCCGTCGATGTAGTGGAACAGGAACGGTGGCAACTTGCGTTGAGCGGCGGCGCGGTAGTCGGTGGAGGCAGAAATGATCATGGGGTTCTTACCAATTCAAGTGCTAGCGCTGGGTGGCTTCGGCCAGATCTGCTGCGCGCCGAATCGTCGACGCACAGCAGAGTCGAGCGGTTAATGCACCAGCATGCCGGTGAACACATAGGCCTGCAGCAGGGTGATCAGGCCGACAAAGGCGGCGAAGATCAGGCTGTGCTTGAGGGTGAAGCGGAACAGGTCGGACTCCCTGCCGACCAGCCCGGTGGCGGCGCAAGCGACAGCGATCGATTGCGGCGAGATCATCTTGCCGGTCACGCCGCCGCTGGTATTGGCCGCCACCAGCAAGGTCGGGTCGACCCCGATCTGGTGTGCCGTGGTGGCTTGCAACGAGCTGAACAGCGCATTGGATGAGGTGTCCGAGCCGGTCAGAAACACCCCGAGCCAGCCGAGGAAGGGCGAGAAGAACGGGAAGGCCACGCCAGTGCCGGCCAATACCAGTGCCAGGGTCGAAGACATGCCTGAATAGTTAGTGACGAAGGCGAACGCCAGCACCATGCCGATCGACAGAATCGGCAGTTTCAGCTCCAGCAGGGTGTCGCGCAGAGTGGTCAGACCAGTTTTCAAGTTGATCCGCAGGACCAGCATCGAGATCAGCGCCGCGAAGAAAATCGCCGTACCAGTGGCCGATACCGGGTCGAGTTTGTAGATGGCGGCAATGGCGGTGGGGTTGCTGACAATCGGCGCGACCTTGATCACCAGTTGGTCCAGATGCGGGATGGCGAAATACAGCACCCAGTTTTCCAGTACGCCGCCGACGGCGAACAAGGCTTTGAAGGGTTTCAGGGTCCAGATGGTCACCAGTACGGTGAGGATCAGGAAGGGTGACCAAGCCTTGAGGATCTGCCCGAAGCTGTAGGGCGACGGCGTGGTGCCGCGGGCGCCACCGAAGCCGCCGCCGAATGCCACTACTGCAGAACTCACGCCGGCCACTGCGGCCTTGGCGGCGCGCGCAGGTTGCCAGACCTGGAGGAACAGCGTCAGGGAGATCAGGCTGACCAGGGCCGAGGTGATGTCCGGCAGTTCCGGGCCGATGAAGTTGGAGGTGAAGTATTGGGTGATGGCAAAGCTGACGCCGGCCACCATCGCCGCTGGCCAGGTTTCTTTGATACCGCGCCAGCCATCCATCATCGCCACTAGCCAGAAGGGCACCAGTACTGACAAGAAAGGCAGCTGGCGACCGGTCATGGCGCCGATCTTGAATGGGTCGATGCCGGTTACCTGGCCGGCCACGGTGATCGGGATGCCGAGGGCGCCGAAGGCCACCGGCGCGGTGTTGGCAATCAGGCACAGACCGGCGGCATACAGCGGGTTGAAGCCCAGACCGACCAGCAAGGCGGCGGTAATGGCCACCGGAGCGCCGAAGCCGGCCGCCCCTTCGAGGAAGGCGCCAAAGGCGAAGCCGATCAGCAGCACCTGCAGGCGCTGGTCGTCGGTGATTGATAGCACGGAGCTGCGGATCACTTCGAACTGGCCGCTCTTGACCGTCAGCTTATAGAGAAACACGGCCGCGACTATGATCCAGGCAATCGGCCACAAGCCGTAGGCGAAGCCATAACCGGCGGCGGCGAAGGCCATGTCGGCGGGCATCCGGAACGCGAAGATCGCCACGGCAATTGACAGTGCCAGGGTGATGCTGCCGGCGACGTGACCCTTGAGACGAAACACCGCCAGGGCGAGGAAGAAGAATACGATCGGTATCAGTGCCGCCAGCGCCGACCAGCCGAGGCTGCCGAGTGGGGTGTAGAGCTGTTGCCAGGTTTGCATGGTGGGGTGGCCCCTAATTGTTGTTGGAGTGCCTGGGTGTAAACGTTAAGGCGATTGGCAGGCCTTGCGACGTTTACTTGAATAAATTGGTAATACCAATTTACAAAACTGCTTGGTCAGAGTAAAAGGACAGCTGTTGTCTGTCAATTTGTCGCACTACGACTTTGGTCTAAGGTGGCCATGCTGCGCTGTCCTTGTGAGGCTTTTGTCGGCTGGTTAGGCTGGACGGCATTGATGAGAAACACCGCTTAAGCGCGAGCTAAACGCGGTGCCATGCAGTTAGGGGGATTTATGGGGTTTGGTCAGGTGCGGCCGCGCCGTTTGTCGGATGACATCGTCAGTCAGCTCGAAGCGCTGATTCTTGAGGGCTCGCTGCAGACCGGTGAGCGCTTGCCGGCGGAGCGGGTGTTGGCGGAACGCTTCGGTGTGTCGCGGCCGTCGCTGCGTGAGGCGATTCAGAAGTTGGTCGCCAAAGGCTTGCTGGTCAGCCGTCAGGGCGGTGGCAATTACGTGGCCGAGGGGTTGGGAGCGACCTTTAGCGATCCCTTGCTGCATCTGCTGGAAAGCAGCCCGCAAGCACAGCGCGATTTGTTGGAGTTTCGCCACACCCTGGAAGGCTCATGCGCCTTCTATGCCGCGCAGCGCGCCACCGAGCTGGACCGTGAGCGCTTGCGCGAGGCCTTCGAGGAGTTACAGCAGTGCTATGCGGCGGTCGATAAGGTCACCCGGGCGCAGGAGGGCGCGGCGGATGCGCGCTTTCATCTGGCGATTGCCGAGGCCAGTCATAACGCCGTGTTGCTGCACACCATTCGTGCGTTGTTTGATCTGCTCAAGCGCAATGTGCTGACCAATATCGGTGGCATGTACGCCCAGCGTAGCGAAACCCGCGAGATGCTGATGCAGCAGCATGGCGAGTTATACGCGGCGATCATGGGTGGTCAGGCGGAGTTGGCGCGGCAGGTGTCGAACCGGCATATCGACTATGTGCAGGAGGTGTTGGCGGAGGTTGATCAGGAGGCCCAGCGCACCGCGCGGGCGCAGCGGCGGCAGGGCTTGTAACCTCTATTGAGGGCGGAACCTTCTTAGCGCCGCATGAGCAAGCGCAGCAGGGCTTAAGACGGTTCTTAGTCTTCCTTGCCCTTGTTGCGCACGGCTCTGTGCAGTTCGCGATCGGAGTCGCGTTCTTTCTCGGTGTTGCGCTTGTCGTATTCTTTTTTACCTTTACCAAGGCCGATTTCGCACTTGATCAGGTGGGCCTTCCAGTAGATCGCCAGGGCGACGCAGGCGTAGCCTTTTTGCTGCACGGCGTTGGTCAGTTTTTCCAGCTCACGCTTGTTCAGCAGCAGCTTGCGGGTGCGCAACGGGTCGGCAATCACATGGGTGCAGGCGGCGGTCAGTGGTGCGATATGGCAGCCAATCAACCAGGCCTCGCCATTTTTCAGCAGCACATAACTGTCGACCAGCTGGGCTTTGCCGGCGCGCAGGCTTTTGACTTCCCAGCCAGACAACACCAAACCTGCTTCGAATTTATGTTCGATGAAGTAGTCGTGACGGGCTTTCTTGTTTTGGGCAATGCTGCCCTGAGACTGTTTCTTTTGCTTGGCCATAGCGGCGCATTATAAGCAGTCGTGACCGGCACGGCTACGGCGAAGGTGGCTGCTTGAGAGGGGATGCGGAAACCCGGACAATGCGTGCGCCTTAATGTCGTTGCGAGACCTTTATCGCTACGGCGCTGCTAGGCGCCAGGTTGGGATTTTATTTTGTTGGTGGGGGTTTTGTTGCCCTTGCCGGCGTATTTGTTACCTCATTGTGTAAGTGAGACCGGCATGACCACTCGTATTCTGCGCTCCGCTTTGCTGCCATATCCGGCGCAGACCCTGTATGACCTCGTCAACGATGTTGCCCGCTACCCGGAGTTTTTGCCTTGGTGCTCGGCGACTGAGGTGTTGGAGGTCAGCGAGGTGCAGATGCTTGCGCGGTTGGTGGTTGCCAAGGGCGGCCTGAGCCAGCGCTTTGTCACGCGCAATCAGCTGCTTAGCGGTCAGCGCATTGAGATGAATCTCGAGGAGGGGCCTTTTAGTCAGTTGCACGGGGTCTGGGAGTTTAAGGCGCTGGGTGACAAGGCCTGCAAAATCAGCCTGGATCTGTCTTTTGACTATGCCGGGCCTTTGGTGCGGGCAACCCTTGGGCCCTTATTCAATCAGGCTTCAAATACCCTGGTCGACGCGTTTTGTCAGCGGGTAAAGCAGCTCTATGGATAAATCGACTATCGGTATTGAAGTGGCTTATGCCCTGGCGGATCGGCAAAAACTATTGCGCCTGCAAGTACCTGGCGGCACCACTGTGCGCCAGGCGGCGCTGATGTCCGGGATGGATGGGTATTTTCCGGGGCTGGATTTATCCAGCTGCCCGCTGGGGATTTTTGGCAAGGCGGTGAGCCAGCCGCAGGAGCGGGTGCTGCTTGAAGGAGAGCGCGTCGAGATTTATCGGTCGCTGTTGGCCGATCCCAAAGAGGTGCGTAAGCTGCGCGCCGAAAAAGCCGCGAAAGCCAAGGCCTTGGGCGATTAGTCGCGGTTTCTTGCATGCATAAAAAAGCCCGGATCACCGGGCTTTTTAGTTTTGTGGGGCCTACTGCGGTGCGCTTTCCAAGGGTTCTGGGCTAGGCACTGGGGTGGTCTCGACGTTGTCGACTTCGCCTTGAATTTTCTCCAGCAAGGAACCGGGTGCCGGTGGTGCTTCTTGGGCTTCGGTCGCTGGTTTTGCTTGGTTGCTCGGTGTGCCAGCTTCCTGGCCAAGGATCGCTTCGTCGCGGCTGACGCCGGGCATGAAGTCACCGGCCAAGCCGATCAACTGGTCGTTATCACTAAAGAGGATGCTGGCGTGTTCTTGTTGGCGCTGTCCGCCGCCCGGCTGCAAGGTGTAGATGTAATCAAGGCGGTTGGGGTGAAAAGTGTCGCTGATCAGGGCGTTGCCCATGATAAACCGCACTTGTCGTCTGGTCATTCCAGGCTTCAACTGGTCTATCATGTCCTGCGTAACGACGTTGCCTTGTTGAATGTCGAGTTTATAAACACCGGGGAACGAACAGCCGGCGAGTGCGAACAACCCTGCAAGGGTCAGGCTGGTCAGCAGGAGCTTGGTGTTTTGCATCGGTGGGCGACTTCCACTATCTTGGCTGGGCAAACTAAACCCCGATCATACCTGCATTAAAGGAAGCTGCGAAGCAGCATCCGTGAGAAAGCTGACCATGGTTGAAAATAGCGAGCTACGCAAAGTTGGCCTGAAAGTGACCCTGCCGCGGGTCAAAATTCTGCAGATGCTCGATTCGGCCGAGCGCCGACATATGAGTGCGGAAGAGGTTTACAAGGCGCTGATGGAGTCCGGTGAGGACGTTGGCCTGGCCACGGTTTATCGCGTGCTGACCCAGTTTGAGGCTGCCGGTTTAGTGGTGCGCCACAACTTTGATGGCGGTCATGCGGTGTTCGAGTTGGCTGACGGTGGGCACCACGACCATATGGTCTGTGTTGAGACCGGAGAGGTGATCGAGTTCATTGACTCTGAGATTGAGCGTCGGCAAAAAGAGATCGTCAGTGAGCACGGTTTTGAGTTAGTCGATCACAACCTGGTGCTTTACGTGCGCAAGAAAAAATAAGCATCCTGGCAAAACAACAAAGGCGACCCGTGGGTCGCCTTTGTGCGTTCTGGCGTTGTTGAAACTCAGCCTTGCGCGGTGCTGATCATTTTTCTCGCGTGTGCCAGCGATTCGTTGGTGAGGTCAACGCCGCCAAGCATGCGGGCGATCTCTTCCACTCGCTGTTCGCTCGCCAGGTGCGCGACGGCGGTGTGGGTGGCATCGCTGCCGCGGGCCTTGTGCACAAATAGATGGTGATGACCTTGAGCCGCCACCTGGGGTAAATGGGTGACGGTAAGCACCTGGCCGCGTTCGCCGAGGCGGCGCAGCAGTTGCCCGACCACTTCGGCGGTGGGGCCGCCGATGCCGACGTCCACTTCGTCGAAGACTAGTGTGGGCACCCGTGAGGTTTGTGCGGTGATCACCTGAATCGCCAGGCTGATGCGCGACAGCTCACCGCCCGAGGCCACTTTGGCCAGGGCCTTGAGTGGCAGGCCGGGGTTGGCGCTGACCAGTAATTCCACCTGCTCGAGACCTTGGGGATGCGGCTCGGCACCGTTGGTGCTGCGCAACTCAATATTGAAACGCCCGCCGGGCATGCCCAGGCGCTGGATTTCGGTTTCCACGGCGGCGGCCAGTAAAGAGGCGGCGGCATGGCGCAGTTGGCTGAGTTCGCTGGCCTTTTCCTGGTA
>MHZN01000058.1 GCA_001830395.1 Pseudomonadales bacterium RIFCSPLOWO2_12_59_9
CGGCGGCTTTCATCAGCAGCCGGTGTGCGAGTCCGAAAGCGATGAGCCGGAGTTCTGCCACCTGCTGCGCCTGGCCTTTAACTTCAACGCCCGCGACCACGGCCGCCTGCGCGAGCTACTGGACTTTATCAACCTGCCACAGAACTGGACGCAAAATGCTTAGTTAAATAACAGCTGAGGAATGACCGTTTCCGCACCACTGCGACCCGAAAACTTTGCCTCGCGGTGGACCGCTAATCCTCAATGCCGCGCAACAGTCGGCTGATCAAGTCCAGCGGATAGCCGCGATAGGCCAAGAAACGCCCTTGCTGCGCCCGCTCACGCGCATCCACCGGCAAGTGCCCGGCAAACTTGCGTTGCCAGACTTCGCGCAGCTGCTCATTCCAATCAATTTGCGCCTCACGCAACGCCTGCTCAATCACCTCACGGGATAAACCGCGTTGCGCCAGATCTTCGCGGATGCGCAGCGGCCCGTGACCGCCGCGGGCGCGGCTGGCCACAAAACACTGCAAAAAACGAGTTTCAGACAGCAAGCCCTGCTCAGCCAAACGATCCAGGGCCGCCTCAATCAGCTCAAGCGGCGCGCCACGCTGACGCAGCTTGCGGGTCAACTAGACCCGGCCGTATTCACGGCGAGCGAGTAGATCCATGGCCACCCGCCGCACCGCGACGGGGTTATCGAGTATCGCCGCCATTGCCTTGATCAGCTGTCGGCGTTGGCCAGCTCATCCACCGCACTGGTGGCTTTGCCTGGCGTGGCAACGGCCAGCAGCTTGTCGCGAATCAGCTGCTCAACGGTGCGGCCGATTTCTGGATTGTCTTCCAGGTACTTGGCCGAGTTCGCCTTGCCTTGGCCAATCTTGCTGCCCTGGTAGCTGTACCAGGCGCCGGATTTTTCCAGCAAGCCCAGCTGCACGCCGAGGTCGATGATTTCACCGTTACGGTAAATGCCCTTACCATAGAGAATCTGGAATTCGGCCTGGCGAAATGGCGGAGCAACTTTGTTTTTGACCACCTTCACGCGGGTTTCACTGCCCACCACTTCATCGCCTTCTTTCACCGCGCCAGTGCGGCGGATGTCCAGACGCACCGAGGCGTAGAACTTCAGGGCGTTACCACCGGTGGTGGTTTCCGGACTGCCGAACATCACACCGATTTTCATGCGGATCTGGTTGATGAAGATCACCAAACAGTTGGCGTTCTTGATGTTGCCGGTAATTTTGCGCAGTGCCTGCGACATCAAGCGGGCTTGCAGGCCGACGTGAATGTCGCCCATTTCGCCTTCGATTTCAGCCTTCGGCACCAAGGCCGCCACGGAGTCGATCACAATCACGTCGACAGCATTGGAGCGCACCAGCATGTCGGTGATTTCCAGTGCTTGCTCGCCGGTATCCGGCTGTGACACCAACAAGTCATCGACGTTGACGCCCAGTTTGCCGGCGTATTCTGGATCGAGGGCATGCTCGGCATCGACGAAGGCGCAGGTGCAACCGAGCTTTTGCGCCTCGGCAATCACCGACAGGGTCAAGGTGGTTTTACCCGAAGATTCTGGACCGTAGATCTCAACGATTCGACCGCGCGGCAAACCGCCAATCCCCAAGGCAATATCGAGCCCCAGCGAGCCAGTAGAAATGGCCGGGATCGCCTGCCGCTCATGGTCGCCCATGCGCATGACCGCGCCTTTACCAAATTGCTTTTCGATCTGGCCCAGTGCTGCAGCCAAGGCGCGCTTCTTATTCTCGTCCATTGCAATCCTCACGTGATCAAGAGGGCCGGTCGGCCACTAACAACTGTATATGTAGACAGTATTATTCCACAGGGCAAGTCGCGCGCCTAGCCCTCCTCGGGTTTTTCTCCAGCCGCCAGTCGAATCAGCCCCTGCAAGGCCGCCGCAACCGTTTGCTCGCGCACCGCGTGCCGGTCCCCGGCAAAGCGCCGGCACTGAGCATATAGCTGCTCGCCATCGGCCCAGGCCAGCCACACAGTCCCCACCGGTTTATCTGGCGTTCCGCCATCCGGCCCGGCCACACCGCTGACGGCCACCGCAAACCGCGCGCCGCTGGCCGCTTGCGCACCCAGCGCCATGGCCCTGACCACCTCGCGGCTAACGGCGCCAACCTGGCGAAACAACTCAGCGGGCACCCCCAGCTGGCGCGTTTTTTGTTGATTGGAATAGGTCACAAAGCCGGCTTCAAACCACGCCGAACTGCCGGCGACTCGGGTAATGGCCTCGGCGATACCGCCGCCGGTGCAAGACTCCGCCGTGCTGACCTGGGCTTTTAATGCCTGTAACTGCTCGCCCAAGCGGGCAGACAATTGCGTTAGCTGATCCATGCGCGTCTCCGGGGTTAAAGCTGCAAAGGCGATACCGTACACTAGCGCCTTTTGCACGCAAGGCCCGGCAATGAGTCAGCACGACCTCTCCGCACACACCCCGATGATGCAGCAATACTGGCGACTGAAAAGTCAGCACCCTGAGCTGCTGATGTTCTATCGCATGGGCGATTTCTACGAGATTTTTTACGAAGATGCCAAGCGGGCCGCCAAGCTGCTGGACATCACCCTGACCGCCCGTGGGCAATCCGCCGGCCAGGCGATTCCGATGTGCGGTATTCCTTATCACGCCGCCGAAGGTTACCTGGCCAAGCTGGTCAAGCTCGGTGAATCAGTGGTGATCTGCGAGCAAATCGGCGACCCGGCCACCAGCAAAGGCCCGGTGGAACGGCAAGTGGTGCGCATCGTCACCCCAGGCACCGTCAGCGATGAGGCGCTGATGGATGAGCGGCGCGACAACTTAATCGCTGCAGTGCTGGGCGATGAGCGACTGTTTGGCCTGGCCGTGCTGGACATCACCAGCGGCAACTTCAGCGTGCTGGAAATCCCCGACTGGGAAAACCTGCTGGCCGAGCTTGAGCGTCTCAACCCAGTCGAATTGCTAATCCCCGATGATTGGCCGCAAGGCTTGCCGGCAGAAAAACGCCGCGGTGTGCGCCGCCGTGCGCCTTGGGACTTTGAGCGCGACTCGGCGCTAAAAAGCCTCTGCCAGCAGTTTGCCACCCAAGACTTGAAAGGCTTTGGCTGCGAAAACCTGACCCTGGCCATCGGCGCCGCCGGCTGCCTCTTGGCGTATGCCAAGGAAACCCAGCGCACCGCCTTGCCGCACCTGCGCAGCCTGCGCCATGAGCGACTGGACGACACGGTGATCCTCGATGGCGCCAGCCGGCGTAATCTGGAACTGGACATCAACCTCGCCGGCGGGCGCGAGAACACCCTGCAATCGGTAGTCGACCGCTGCCAAACCAGCATGGGCAGTCGCATGCTGAGTCGCTGGCTGAATCGCCCGCTGCGTGATCGCCAAGTGCTGGAAGCGCGGCAAGAATCGATTGCCTGCCTGCTGGAGCGCTATCGCTTCGAAACCCTGCAACCGCAGCTGAAAGAAATCGGCGATCTGGAGCGAATCCTGGCCCGTATCGGCCTGCGCAATGCGCGCCCCCGCGATCTGGCGCGCCTGCGCGATGCACTGGCAGCACTGCCAGAGCTACAGCAAGCCATGAGCAGCCTGGAAGCGCCCAATTTAAGCGCGCTGGCCCTGACCATTGCCACTTACCCGGAACTGGCCGCACTGCTCGCCAGCGCCATTAACGACAACCCGCCGGCGATTATTCGCGACGGCGGCGTGCTGAAAACCGGCTACGACGCCGAACTCGATGAGTATCAGGCGCTCAGCGAAAATGCCGGGCAATTTCTGATCGACCTGGAAGCGCGCGAGAAAGCCCGTACCGGTTTGGCCAACCTGAAAGTCGGCTACAACCGCGTGCATGGCTACTTTATTGAGTTACCCAGCAAGCAGGCCGAATCGGCGCCGGCCGACTATATCCGCCGGCAAACCCTGAAAGGTGCCGAACGCTTTATCACCCCAGAGCTGAAAGCCTTTGAAGATAAAGCCCTGTCGGCCAAGAGCCGCGCCCTGGCTCGGGAAAAGCAACTCTACGACGAATTGCTGGAGCTGCTAATCGGGCATCTGGGCAGCCTGCAAGACAGCGCCGCCGCCTTGGCCGAGCTGGATGTGCTGAGCAACCTGGGCGAGCGGGCGCTGACCCTGGATCTCAACCGCCCCCGTTTTGTCGATGAGCCCTGCATGCGCATCCAACAAGGCCGTCATCCAGTGGTCGAACAGGTGCTGAGCACGCCTTTTGTGGCCAACGACCTGGCGCTGGATGATGTCACCCGGATGCTGATCATTACCGGACCGAACATGGGCGGTAAATCCACCTATATGCGTCAAACGGCACTGATTGTACTGCTGGCACATATCGGCAGCTTCGTGCCGGCCGCCAGCTGTGAACTGTCACTGGTCGACCGCATCTTCACCCGGATTGGCTCCAGCGATGACCTGGCCGGTGGGCGCTCAACCTTTATGGTCGAGATGAGTGAAACTGCCAATATCCTGCATAACGCCACTGATCGCAGCTTGGTCTTGATGGATGAAGTGGGCCGCGGCACCAGCACCTTCGACGGCCTATCGCTGGCGTGGGCAGCCGCCGAGCAATTGGCCAAATTGCGCGCTTACACCTTGTTCGCCACCCACTATTTTGAGCTGACTGTGCTGCCGGAAAGCGAGCCGCTGGTGGCTAACGTGCACCTGAACGCCACCGAGCACAACGAGCGGATCATCTTTTTGCACCATGTGCTGCCAGGCCCGGCCAGCCAGAGTTATGGCCTGGCGGTGGCGCA
>MHZN01000059.1:0-417 GCA_001830395.1 Pseudomonadales bacterium RIFCSPLOWO2_12_59_9
CCTGTGCGGCGGCGGTGGCGGCGATTAATCAAGGCTGGATGGATTCGCCAGTGCAGATCGAACTGCCCGGCGGGCGCTTGTCCATCGAGTGGGCAGGCCCCGGCCAGCCCGTTATGATGACCGGGCCAGCGGCCCGTGTGTATGAAGGCCAGGTGCGTCTCTGACGCCACTGACGCAACGCTAATCAGGCATAGTCAATCACCGAGCAGCGCCCATGACTGAGCAACGCCAGGATCCGCCGGACACCGTGCAAGCCGAACAGGTGGCGGCGTTTTTACGCGCCAATCCAGAGTTCTTCGTCGAGCATGAAGAGCTGCTCAGCGAGCTGCGCATTCCGCACCAGCGCGGCACCACGGTGTCGCTGGTCGAGCATCAGGTCAAACTGCTGCGCGAGCGCAATATCGAGATGCGCCATCG
>MHZN01000059.1:431-6848 GCA_001830395.1 Pseudomonadales bacterium RIFCSPLOWO2_12_59_9
TGGACGTGGCCCGCGACAACGACCGTCTGTTCGACAAGACCCGCCGCCTGGTACTCGACCTGCTGGACGCGGCGAGCATGGAAGAAGTGGTCAGCGCGGTGGAAGACAGCTTGCGCCATGAGTTCCAGGTGCCTTTTGTCAGCCTGATTCTGTTCAGCGACACGCCCATGACGGTCGGTCGCTGGGTCAGCTCGGCCGAGGCCCATCAAGCCATTGGCGGTCTGCTGACCGGCGGCAAAACCCTCTGCGGCGTATTGCGCAGCCATGAACTGGCCTTTCTGTTCGGTGAAGAAGAACGCGAGCAAGTCGGCTCAGCCGCCGTGGTGACCATCAATCATCAAGGCCTGCACGGCGTGCTGGCCATCGGCAGCCCCGACCCGCAGCATTACAAGAGTTCACTCGGCACGCTGTTTCTCAGCTACATCAGCGAGGTGCTGGCGCGGGTGTTGCCACGCTTTGCCACCCAACTGCGTTCGGTGCGCTAAACAACTGTAGGGTGGGCAACGGCTTTTATTGCCCACCAATCGGCCCGGATATCGCTGGTGGAAAATGCTTCGCAGCTTTCCACCCTACGCCGCAACCGAGGGCAACCCATGCAGACCCAGCTCGACGCCTACCTGGAGCAACTGCGCAGCGAGCGGCAGCTGTCGGCGCACACCCTCAGCGCCTACCGCAGCGACCTGCACAAGGCCCTCGAATTTTGCCTAACCGAACAACTCTCCGACTGGAGCGCCCTCGACACGCCGCGCCTGCGCCGCCTGGTCGGCCGGTTGCACTTGCACGGTTTGGGCGCCAAGAGCCTGGCCCGCTTGCTCTCGGCGGTACGCGGTTTTTATCAGTATTTGAATCGCCAAGGCCACTGCCAGCACGACCCGGCCAGCGGCCTGACGCCACCCAAAGGTCAGCGCCGCCTGCCAAAAACCCTGGATGCCGACCGCACCTTGCAACTGCTCGACGGCGTGGTTGAAGACGACTTTCTCGCCCGCCGCGATCAGGCCTTGCTGGAGCTGTGCTACTCCTGCGGCCTGCGCCTGGCGGAAATGGTCAGCCTGAATATCGACCAGCTGGACCTAGCCGACGGCCTGGTGGAAGTCTGCGGCAAGGGCAACAAGACCCGCGTGCTGCCGGTCGGCAGCAAGGCCCGCGAGGCGCTGGCGCACTGGCTGCCGCTGCGCGCCCTGGCCAACCCCACCGACGGCGCGGTGTTTATCAGCCAGCAAGGCCGCCGCCTCGGACCGCGGGCGATCCAGCTGCGGGTGCAGCAAGCCGGGGTGCGTGAACTCGGCCAGCACTTGCACCCGCACATGCTGCGCCACAGTTTTGCCAGCCACCTGCTGGAGTCGTCGCAAGACCTGCGCGCCGTGCAAGAGCTGCTCGGGCATGCCGACATCGCTACCACGCAAATTTACACCCACTTGGACTTCCAGCATTTGGCGACGGTTTACGATGGAGCCCATCCACGCGCCAAGCGCCGCACGTCGAACGAGTAATATTGGTCCATGAGAACCGGCAGGCGGCGACTCTCAACTCCACTCGCCAAGCGCTGCACACCAAATGAGTAATAGCCCATGAGCATTCGCCTGATCACCTTCGACCTCGACGACACCCTGTGGGATGTCGCGCCCGTGATGCACAGCGCCGAGGCGACGCTGCGCGAATGGCTCGGCGAGCATGCCGCGCAGTTAGGCCCGGTGCCGGTCGAGCATCTGTGGGCGATTCGCGCGCGGCTGCTAAACGCCGAACCGGCCCTCAAGCATCGCTTAAGCGAGCTGCGCCGGCGGATTCTGCACCTGGCCTTGCAGGAAGCCGACTACCCGGAGGTTGAAGCCAAGCAACTGGCCGAGGCCGGGTTTCAGGTGTACCTTGCCGCCCGCCATCAGGTAACGCTGTTCCCCGACGTGCACACAACCCTGGAGCAATTGGCCAACCACTACCAGCTGGGGGTGATTACCAACGGCAACGCCGATGTGCGCCGGCTGGGGCTGGCCGATTACTTCCAGTTTGCCCTGTGCGCCGAAGAGCTGGGCGTCGGCAAACCCGACCCACTGCCATTCCAGCGCGCGCTCAAGCATGCCGGGGTTGCTGCCTCGCAGGCCGTGCATATCGGCGATCATCCCGAGGATGATATCTGCGGCGCCCGCGCCGCCGGACTGCGCAGCATCTGGTTCAATCCGTTAGCGAAAGACTGGAGTGGCGGCGAGCCTGCCCATGGCGAAGTCCGCCGCCTGGGTGAACTGCCGGCGCTGCTGGCGAGCTGGCGTTAAGCGCAGCCCTTTGTAGGCGCTCCACCACTTGGGGTTAGAGCGCGCATAAAAAACCCGCGACTGGCGCGGGTTCTCTTTATGCCTGCAGCGCCCTTAGATAGGGCGGCTGCCGTACTTGCTGTCGGGCTTCTTGGGCGGGTCAGCAACCACGTTCACGTCGACTTCCTGAACCTTGCCGCCACGGGCCAGAAATTCTTCCATGGCGCGAGCCAGGGCATCGCGCTCTTTCTGCTTGGCTTCAACGCTCGGCAACGCTTCTACGTCGATGGCGGCTTTGGCTTTGGCCTTGCTCTTTTTGGCAGCAGGAACGCCATCCTCATCGCCATCATCGTCGCTGTCGTCATCACTGACACCGTCATCGGCAGCTTCCAGCTCCTCGGTTTCTTCTTCGTCGGCGCCTTCTAACTCGTCTTGTTCTAAATCTTCGTCGCTCATGTTCCAGCCTCATGACTTGCGAAAAGCAAATTAGTTATAGCCCAACCGCGTCAAACTTCTAACCCGGTGGAAAAATCAGGGTTAAGGGCGTCGACCCATTACACCGCCGCCGCACTTACCGGCGCATTCTAGCGCGCTGCCAGAAAAAGCAAAGAGCCACGCGCATGCAAAGCGCAACGAAGCCACCACAGAATGCAAAACGCCCGGAAGTCCGGGCGTTTTTTGTTGCGTCAAAGCTTACAGGTTGTAGCCGCGCTCGTTGTGCAGAGCCAGGTCGAGACCAACAGTCTCTTCTTCGTCAGTAACCCGCAGGCCCATGACCAGGTCGATCACTTTGAGGATCACATAGGTCACGATAGCGGTGTAGCCGATGGTGAACGCCACGCCTTTGAACTGAATGAACAGTTGCGCCGGGATGTCTTCAACGGTGCCGAAACCACCCAGAGCCGGGGCTGCGAACACGCCGGTCAACAAGGCGCCGACGATGCCGCCGATACCGTGCACACCAAACGCGTCCAGCGAATCGTCATAACCCAGTTTGCGTTTCAGGCTGGTGGCGCAGAAGAAGCAGATCACGCCAGCCGACAGGCCGATCACGATGGCGCCCATCGGGCCACAGGTACCCGCAGCCGGAGTGATGGCCACCAGGCCAGCCACTACACCGGAGGCGATGCCCAGAGCGCTTGGCTTACCGTGGGTCAGCCACTCGGCGAACATCCAGCCCAGGGCCGCGGCAGCGGTCGCGATCTGGGTAACCAGCATGGCCATACCGGCAGTGCCGTTAGCGGCTACTGCGGAGCCGGCGTTGAAGCCGAACCAGCCGACCCACAACATGGCCGCGCCCACCAGGGTGTAACCCAGGTTGTGGGGTGCCATCGAGGTGGTTGGGTAGCCTTTGCGCTTGCCCAGTACCAGACACGCCACCAGACCGGCCACACCGGCGTTGATGTGCACGACGGTGCCGCCGGCGAAGTCGATTACACCCATGTCCCACAGAAAACCACCAGCACCGGACCAAACCATGTGCGCGATTGGTGCGTAGACCAGGGTGAACCACACGCCCATAAAGATCAGCATGGCGGAGAACTTCATGCGCTCGGCGAAAGCACCGACGATCAACGCTGGGGTGATGATGGCGAAGGTCATTTGGAACATCACGAACACGCTTTCTGGCACGGTCAGTGTCAGGCTAGCCGGGGTGATGCCGCTCAAGAACGCCTTGGACAAACCGCCCACGAAGGAATTCAGGTTAGTCACCCCTTGTTCCATGCCGGTGGTGTCGAACGCGATGCTGTAGCCGTAAACGACCCACAGAATGCTGATCAGGCCGGTGATGGCAAAGCACTGCATCATCACCGAGAGAATGTTTTTCGAACGCACCATGCCGCCGTAAAACAGCGCCAGGCCAGGAATGGTCATCAACAACACCAAGACGCTGGCGATCAGCATCCACGAGGTGTCACCGGAGTTCAGCACAACCTCGTCAGCCATGGCCAAGCCTGGGGTGACGAGCGACAACAGGGCGCCAAGCCCTGCAACCTTACGTAGCGTCATAAGTGTATCTCCTGGGGCGTAGGGTTCGGGGCTACGGTTTTAAACTGCGTCGGTGCCGGTTTCGCCGGTACGGATGCGAATGGCTTGTTCCAGGTTAACCACGAAGATCTTGCCATCGCCGATCTTGCCGGTGTTGGCCGCCTTGGTGATGGCTTCAATCACGCGGTCGAGCTGGTCATCAGCAATCGCCACGTCGATTTTCACCTTAGGTAGAAAGTCGACCACGTATTCAGCGCCACGGTACAACTCGGTGTGACCCTTCTGGCGACCGAAGCCTTTGACTTCAGTGACGGTAATGCCCTGCACGCCGATTTCCGACAGCGACTCACGGACGTCGTCCAATTTGAACGGCTTGATGATGGCAGTAACTAATTTCATCTAACTATCTCCTGATATTGATGGACTTGCCCCAGGTTCGAACCCGTAACAAGTCTAAGCGCAGTGCCTGGCTTTGTAACGCCAAAGCCCGCCTTGGCTTGCTTGGTTGTGCACTTACCTAGCGCGGCCGGCAAAACGTCAAGCGCCTTGCCCGGCGCACACCAACGGCATCGGTGCAGGCCTCGAGAGGGACTAAGCAGAAAGCTTGCCAATTTTGCTAAACCAGCTTTTTTGAGCCCGTTAGGGGCTAAACCGGGGGTTAGCCTGGCCCCACAAGAAAAGCCTACGCACAACAATAGTGCATAGATGCCTACAGGCCTGCGCGAAAAGCGTGCAGCGCACCCCTTGGGATCAGCCTAAAGGCTGCGTGTTACACTGGCGCACGACCGTTATGGAGCCTCACCATGCTGCCACCCAAAGCCCTGCTCGACGTTCTCGGCTCGCAAGCTGCACGCCTGTTCAGCAGCGACGGCCCACTGCCGCGCAGCGAGTTCGAAGCGCAATTTAAAGTGCTGCTGCAAAGCGCCTTCAGCAAACTCGATCTGGTCAGCCGCGATGAGTTCGACAGCCAGATGGTGGTGCTAGCCCGCACCCGCTCACGCCTGGAAGCCCTGGAAACTAAAGTGACCGAACTGCAAGCCCAGCTAGACTCAGCGCAAAGCTCGCCCGCCGACTGATCAACCGATAGACGCAGGCGAGCCGATCAAGGAACGATCACGTCGCCGGGCATAGGCCAAAGCCGCAGCACTCGCGGACACCTATGCCCCGCAACAGCACATATCAAGGAGTGATCATGTCCCTGGCTATAGTCCGCAGCCGCGCCACCCAAGGCCATCGAAGCCTCAGGAAAGAGCAGATCAAGGAGCGATCATGTCTCTAGCTATCGTCCACAGCCGCGCGCAAGTCGGTATCGAAGCTCCGGCGGTTACCGTCGAGGCCCATCTGGCCAACGGCCTGCCCTCCCTGGCCTTGGTCGGGCTGCCGGAGGCGGCGGTGAAAGAGAGCAAGGACCGGGTGCGCAGCGCCATCCTCAATTGCGGCTTCGACTTCCCGGCCAGACGCATCACTCTCAACCTGGCCCCGGCCGATTTACCCAAAGACGGCGGCCGTTTCGACCTGGCGATTGCCTTGGGCATTCTGGCCGCCAGCGGGCAGGTGCCGGCCGCCGCCCTGGCCAACCTCGAATGCCTCGGCGAGCTGGCATTGTCCGGCGCCTTGCGACCGATTCAAGGCGTGTTGCCCGCTGCATTGGCCGCCCGCGCCGCCGGCCGCACCTTAGTGGTGCCGCGCGCCAATGCCGAAGAAGCCTGCCTGGCCTCGGGCCTGCAAGTGCTGGCCGTCGAGCATCTGCTGGAGCTGGCGGCGCACCTGAATGGCCAGACACCACTGGCCCCCTATCAGCCCGTCGGCCTGCTACGCATCGTGCGACCCTACCCGGACCTGGCCGAAGTACAAGGCCAGAGCGCCGCCAAACGGGCGCTGATCATCGCCGCCGCCGGCGCCCATAATTTGCTGTTTTCCGGCCCGCCGGGCACCGGCAAGACTCTGCTGGCCAGCCGCTTACCCGGTTTGTTGCCGCCGCTAAATGAACAGGAAGCCCTGGAAGTCGCGGCCATTCATTCGGTGGCCAGTTATGCGCCACTGGACGCCTGGCCGCAGCGACCCTTTAGACACCCGCATCACTCGGCCTCGGGCCCGGCCCTGGTCGGTGGCGGTAGCCGACCGCAACCTGGGGAAATAACCCTGGCCCATCACGGAATTTTATTTTTAGACGAATTGCCCGAGT
>MHZN01000060.1:0-6867 GCA_001830395.1 Pseudomonadales bacterium RIFCSPLOWO2_12_59_9
GTTATACCCGCCAACTCACCATGGCGGCTAGCAGCAACCGAGTCGCCAGCTTGACAGAGGGCAGCATCACCACTTCCTTGTCATGCGATGCCAGCGGCAACCAGCTGAAATTGGATCATGGCCCCGCATTGACATGGAATGGGCTGAATCAGTTAAGCGGCGCCACCGTGGTCAAACGTGATAGCGGCAACGACGAAGAAACGTATGTTTACGGTGGCGATGGCATGCGCGTTGCCAAAACCAGCACAAGCCGAGCGAGCGGCAGCACCAACCAGCAACAAGTACTCTACCTGCCTGGACTTGAAATCCGCACCACCAAGAATGAAAGCAACACCAATGAACAGCTTGAGGTCATCGTGGCCGGCCAATTCCGCGTGCTCCATTGGACCACGGGAGGCCCGACGGACATCGATAACGGTCAACTGCGACACAGCCTGACTGATCATCTTGGCAGCAGCCAAATCGAACTGGACACGGACGGCAAGATCCTCAGTCAGGAAGAATATTACCCCTATGGCGGCACCGCCGTCATGACGGCCGAATCGCAGACTGAAGCCAAGTACAAAACCATCCGCTACTCGGGCAAGGAGCGGGATGCGACAGGCCTGTATTACTACGGTTTCCGCTATTACCAACCGTGGCTGGGGCGATGGTTAAACCCTGATCCTGCCGGGACGGTTGATGGGTTGAACTTGTTCAGGATGGTGAGGAATAACCCGGTGTTATTACATGATCCGAATGGACTAGCCGGTGATCGGCATCCGGAATCTGAAGGGGAGTCTGAAAGCGAAGACAATACTATTGTCTACCGAGCGCTTCGTTCCAATGAAAACCCTCAACAGCATGGGCTTGTACCTCCTGCAGGGAGTAACCCTTCACTAAGCGCTGCAGCACATATTCAAGCTGGATCTAGGGCAACAGTAAAAAGCACATGGGTTTCAACGACGAGGTCAATTAGAACTGCAGCGGCTTGGGCTGCACAAAATGGCTATGGACGTGTTGCCAAAATTAAAATTCCAGAGGAAATGCCAAGAGAGTATGTGCATGACTTGACAACAGAGACAGGGCAGGCTGATGTTTTTGGGGATAAAAAGCCTCTTGGGTTGAATTTTGCAAAATCATCAAAAGAAGTAGTCTTGAAAGGTGGCGTTCCTCCAGCTGCTGTTGTGGCCGTCTATGATGTAGAGAGAATATCTGAAAAACAATATGCAGGCCGAAGCGAAATTGATGGCGCCAAATATAGCAAGTCAAGGTCGCTTAAATCAATAAATAAAGTAAGAGCAAGCCCTTATCCCGTAAGGCTGACTGAGATGCACAGTTTAGATGAGATAAGTTTTTTAAAATCATTACCTGGAAAAACTAATTGGCGCTTGACGGATTTTCATGTTGACTATACTGGACAAGCAAGGCAGTTCTACAATAGCTTAAACAAATATGAAAGGGGCATGATAAAAAAGTCGATTGGCTCTCCGTACCAGCTTGATGACATAAAGGATGCTGCCGGTTATCAAAGCTATATGCAGGAAGCCAAAACACAGGTCGCCTATCTCAGAAGGCACCTTACAGGCTCTGTTGCATAGGTGGGCCCAGTTGGGGCGAACGTGGTATTTTCGATATATGACGTTCGCCACAGTCTCTTGAAACCTGGGCGGTTGCACTCAGCTCCTGCAACCGCCAATTATTGAAAGTTTGAACGGTATTACTTTATATGTCCGTTACACCATCCGTCCGTAACACCAACCGTTAATTCTCAGGAGCTTAGCCTGCTTGCCATGTCCTCCGGTCATGGCAAGCGGGGATGAATCGATTATGCATACACAAAATGAAGACTACATTGCTGTCGCTCCCCTGGGGCTACCCAAGGGCGGCGGAACCATGCGAGGAATGGGGGGGGCACTGGGTGCGGCAGGGCCAACTGGAACTGCTGGTTATTCCTTGCCATTGCCGATATCCGCTGGCCGTGGTTATACGCCAGCGCTGGCCTTGCAATACAGCAGTGGTGCTGGCAATGGCACGTTCGGTTTGGGCTGGCAATTGCCACTGCTACGAATCGCCCGGCGTACCAATCGCGGGGTACCGAATTATAACGAGCACGATGAGTTCATCGGCCCGGATGGTGACGTATTGGTGCCGGAACGGGATGCACAGGGCGCCATTATTACCCAGACTTGCACGCACTTCGACGGCGCGGCTCTGGATAAAACGTATCAAGTTTGTCGTTATTTCCCGCGTGTGGAGGGCGGCTTTGACCGCATCGAACGCTGGTGGACTAATGGCGATGTTCATTCGACATTTTGGCTGATTCACGGCGCCGATGGCCAGCTGCATTGCCTGGGCAAAACCGATTCGGCACGTACTGCCTGTGCTGATGCGAGTGGCAATCCACGGGTTGCCGAGTGGTGGCTGGAGGAGTCCGTGTCGCCCACTGGCGAGCACATTGCTTACTGCTACCGAGCAGAAAATGTGCAGGGCGTGACAGACTCGCGCCCAGTTGGTGCCCTCCATCATTTGGTTGAAATTTGCTATGGCAATATCGCGCAAGCGGCGGGGCTGTATTTGTGGCGCTACAGTTCGCTTGCCCAAGCCGAACAAAATGAGGGGGTGAGTTGGTTGTTCCGACTGGTGTTCGATTATGGCGAACGTAGTCTGGACAGTGCCGCCGCACCAGACTGCGCGGTTAAAGGTGGCGAGTGGCTCGCGCGCACAGCCCCCTTCTCCGGCTATGAATACGGCTACGAAACCCGTTGCCACCGGCTGTGTCGGCAAGTGTTGATGTATCACCAGAACTTTACCGAGCTAGCAAGCGGTGCGCCGATATTGGTGAGCCGCTTGCTGCTGGATTACGATGACAATCCGGTACTCAGCCGCTTGCAGGGCGCTCAGCTGTGGGCTTATCAGGGCGATGGCACGGCGATCTCACAGCCGCCGCTGATGCTGCAATACGCTGAATTTGAGGCCGCCCCCATGGTAAACGGCTGGGCGCCTTGGGAGGGGTTGCCGGGGCTGGATGATGGCCAACCGTTCCAGATGGTGGATTTATACGGTGAAGGGCTGGCTGGTTTACTCTACCAAGCGGGTAATGGTTGGCATTACCGTGAGCCGATGCGTGCCGGTGCACCGGTGGCGGGGTCTGCATCGTCAGATCCGGTCGGCTATGGTCCGTGGCAGGCGCTGCCACAACTGCCAAGCTTGCAATCGCGGCATGTCCGTCTGATGGATCACGATGGCGATGGGCGATTGGACTGGGTGATCACGCAGCCGGGTTTGGCAGGCTGCTTTACCCTTAATCCGAATAAAACCTGGTCGGGCTTTACCCCATTTCGGGCGCTGCCCCGCGAATTTTTCCATCCGCAAGCACAGTTGGCCGACTTGATTGGTGCTGGTCTGTCTGATCTGGCATTGATCGGCCCTAGCAGCGTGCGCCTGTATACCAACCAGCGCGATGGCTTCGGTATTGGCCAAGATGTGGCTCAAGATGTGGATACGAGATTGCCGATGGCCGGTCGTGATGCCAGCACCCTGGTAGCGTTCAGCGATATCCTCGGATCTGGTCAGCAGCATCTGGTGGAGATTCGCCACGACGGCGTGTGGTGCTGGCCGAATCTGGGTCGAGGCCACTTTGGCCAACGCTTGCATTTGCCGTTGGCGAGCGAGGATGCGTCGATCGGCTTTGACGAGCAGACACGTTTCGACCCGAAACGGGTGTTTTTGGCCGATATCGACGGCTCTGGCGCGAGTGACCTGATTTATGCACGAGGTGATGCTTTAGATCTTTATTTTAATCAGTCAGGCAATGGCTTCGCGTCCAAGGTGATCCTGCCGTTGCCTGCTGGGGTTCGCTTTGATCGGCTCTGCCAGCTGAACTTGGCCGACCTCGATGGTAAAGGCGTGGCCAGCTTGATCCTGACCGTGCCCTATCCAACCGTCCGCCACTGGCGCTACGACTTTTGTCAGGAAAAGCCGTATCTGCTCACTGGCATCAATGACAACATGGGTGGGAGTACTCGCCTGCATTATCGCAGCTCGGCACAGTTCTGGTTGGATGACAAGCAGCAAGACAGTCGACAGGTTTCTCGCTTGCCTTTTGCCGTGCAGACTTTGGCAATGGTAGAAAGCCGAGACGAAATCAGCGACAGTCTGTTGAGTCAACATTGCCGCTATAGCTATGGTGTCTACGATGGCGTGGAGCGTGAGTTCCGTGGCTTTACGTTGGTAGAAACCACGGATACCAGCCTGAATGCCAAAGAAAACGATGAAACTATCGCTTATACCCCGCCGGTGCTGACCCGCACTTGGTACCACAGCGGATGCGAGGAGGACGAACTCAACTTACCAGGGCAACCCTGGGATAAGGATGCGCATTCACATGCACTACAGGGTAGCCGCCTAACCTCGTGGGATGGTAGCCAGGATGTCGAATGGACCGCACACAGCGCTGAGCGCTGGTGGTTGTTCCGTGCGCTCAAGGGCTATGTATTACGTCAGGAAGTTTATGGTCTGGATGGATCGTCGTTGCAGCAACAGCCCTATAGCGTCAGCAGTTACCGTTACCAGGTGCGCCTGCATCAATCGAACGGGGATGGCGTAGCGCCGGTGGTCTTGCCAGGTGGATTGGAGCAATTGAGCTATCACTACGAACGCATCATCGGCGACCCGCAATGCCAACAGCTCGTGGAGTTGGCACGTAACCAGTATGGGCAGAGTACCTGGAGCGTTGCCATCAGTTACCCGCGCCGTACACTGAGTAGCGAGACCCGCGATGAGTATTCCAATGCATTGCCTGCCGGCATGTTGCCAACTAGCACATTGGATAGCACAGTTGATGATCAGCAAGGGCAACTTCGCTTACAAGAACAGCGGCAAAGCTATTACCAGCTCGATGGCCGCCAGCCAGACAGCCCTTGGCTGCTAGGCATCCCATGGCAACAGCGCTCGAATGTATTGACGCCTGCAAGCGTACCGATCGAAGGCCTCAGTTTTGAAGCATTGATGGCAGACGATGGTCTATTGGCTAGCCAGCAGGCGCGTTGCTTGGCAGGGCAACAAGAAATGTTTTATCACGAGTCACCTCCGAGCAAGTTGCCCGTGCAGGCTTCCCATAGCGTCGTGGCCGAACTCGACAATACGGCGTTGTCGGCCTATGACGATGTGTTGAGTGATTTACCGGCACGCTTGGCAGTGGCCGGTTATTACGAGGCCGAGACAATCCTAGAATTTGACGATGAGCCCGCCGGCAAATTGTGGGTGGCAAGTAAAGGGTTTACGACTTATTACGACCAGCAGCAGTTTTACCTGCCAAAAGAACAACAAAGCACATTGCTAACTGGAGCAACCACCTACAATTACAACCGCTATGGCCTACCGACCACTAGTACGGATGCAATGGGCAATACCGTAACGGTTGAATCTTTCGACTGGCGTTTCCTGACACCGATCAAACTTAAAGACATCAATGACAATTACAGCGAAGTGGAGTTGGATGCATTTGGTCGTGTGCTAGCAGGCTGGTTCTATGGGAGCGAGGCAGATCATATCAAGGTTGGTTTTACCGACCCTACTAGCGCAGACCGCCAGCCGACGACAGTTACTGCCCTCATCAACGCAGCAGCCCCCATCAGTGTGGCAAGTCGCAACGCCTATGACCCGTTCAGTTGGATGGGAACGATTTCCTCTGCCGATATTGTTGAGGCCTTGGATTCTGCTGGCGTAGCAGCGTTGTTGGCACAACGCTTTATCCTGCCTGAGACATCGGGCCTGCATTACATCACGGCGTGGGGGCATGCGTGGGGGGCGAGCAATGCCGAGCTTCCTGGCTATACATCTGCTGCAAATTCGACGTTGCGCACGTTAATAAAAGCTGCGCCCCTGCTTCCTCCCCATGCGGCAGCAATTCAAGCCGACCGTTATCCAGATAGCAGCTATTACCTGGACTCGTTACCACAACAAATCCACGCCAGCGTCAGTTATAGCGATGGTTTGGGGCGCACGCTGCAAGCGGCCGTCAGGGACGAATCGGGCGAGGCATACCAGCGGACACCAGACGGTGAGCTGGCGGTCGACAACGCTGGAGACTTGATCGAAGCAACGGCTGCCCAACGCTGGGCGGTGTCCGGGCGGGTGGAGTATGACAACAAAGGCCAGGCGGTGCGCGTCTACCAACCCTTCTTTGTCGATGACTGGCAATACGTTGCTGACCGGAGCCTGCGTACCAACGGCTATGCCGATACGCACTTCTATGATCCGCTCGGTCGAGAGTCACGGGTGCTCACGGCGCTTGGTTATCAACGTAGGACCACCTACAGCCCTTGGTTCGTCGTTGCGGAAGATGAAAACGACCTGAGCGCTTAACGCTCGACCAACCACGCGGGCGGCATACTTTACCGCCCGCCATGGAGTCTCCATGCCCCCGCAAAACTTACATACCGGCACCCCCAACATCGCCGTCCTCGATAACCGCGGGCTGGCCATTCGTCAGCTCAGCTACCAGCGTAGCGAAGTCGGTGCGGCGGCAGACGAGCGGGTCAGCCGCAGCGTTTTCGACCTCTTGGGCCGTCCGCAGAGCAGCATCGACGCGCGCTTTATGGCCGCAGGCCAGCCCGTGCCCAATTTTCAGTACCACTGCTCGCTCAGCGGCCAGGCACTGCATACGCAGAGCGTGGACGCCGGCGACGGCTGGGTGCTGTTCGACATCGAAGGCCGGCCGTGCTGGCAGCGCGACGCCCGCGGCACGGAGCAAGGTTACGGTTACGATCCGCTGGGCCGTCTGAGCGAACGGCGCGAAACCCTGGCGGGCGCCACCGAGGCGCTGCGCGAGCGCCTGCACTATGGCGACGAGCCAGATGCCGTGGCGGATCCGGCGCAACGCAA
>MHZN01000060.1:6875-7652 GCA_001830395.1 Pseudomonadales bacterium RIFCSPLOWO2_12_59_9
GGGCGCCACCGAGGCGCTGCGCGAGCGCCTGCACTATGGCGACGAGCCAGATGCCGTGGCGGATCCGGCGCAACGCAACCTGCGTGGCCAACTGCTGCGCCATTACGACACTGCCGGCCTGCTGAACCACGCCGAGCAGGGCTACAGCCTGTTAGGTACGGCGTTACAGCAAACCCGGCAATTACTGCCGGCCGCCACCGCCAGCGATTGGCCAATGACAACAAGCGCTTTGGCGTCTGAGACCTACACCAGCCACTGGCAGCACGACGCTAACGGCCAGCTGCTCAGTCAAACCGATGCGCAAGGCCATCGCCAGCGTTATGCCTATGATCTGGCCGGGCGCCTCAAGGCCAGCTGGGTGACGCCCAAGGATGGCAGCGAACGGCCGCTGTTGCAGGGCCTCAGCCACAGCGCCGCCGGGCAAAAACTGCGCGAGCAGGCCGGCAACGGCGTGGTCACCACATACGGCTACGAGCCGCAGACCCAGCGCCTGCAGACGCTCACCACCACGCGCGCCGCCAAGGCCGGGCGCAGCACGGTGCTGCAACAACTAAGCTATGAATACGACCCGGTAGGCAATATCACCGCCATCCGCAACGCCGCCGAAGGCGTCCGCTACTTCAAAAATCAACGGGTCAGCGCGGACCGCAGTTACACCTACGACAGCCTCTATCAGCTGCTCACCGCCAGCGGCCGGGAGAACGCCGCTGCGCCCTCTAACGGTATCGACGCCCCCGCCGCCCAGGTACTGGACGAGGCCAACTACAGCCGCTACAG
>MHZN01000061.1 GCA_001830395.1 Pseudomonadales bacterium RIFCSPLOWO2_12_59_9
CGCTTCCGATCTACTCGATCGAAGCGCTAACAAGACTAAACCACCACCCTGTCAGCCCGGCGCATTCTACGCAGATTTCGCTGCTTTGCAACCCCTAATTTAAAGCTAACTTCTTGTTTTACAAGGAGTTTTACGAGAGGTCTACGCCGTAAGAGGTGCGCATTATAGGCCCTCAGATTGACACGTCAAGACTTAATTACGGCCGAGCAATAATCTGCCAGGCACACCTATATATAGGTGCGTTAGACGCGGTTGCCACCACCACGCTTGCGCGCTTGCTGAAGCAATACCGCGGCAATCTCGCTTAATGGCAGCACCTCCTCTGCCGCACCTATGCAGACGGCCTCTCGTGGCATGCCGTAAACCACGCAAGTCGCCTCATCCTGCGCCACCGTGTAGCCGCCCGCCTGACGTATCTCGAGCATACCCTGCGCACCGTCTTTACCCATGCCGGTTAGTAGGGCCGCAATAACATTGCGTCCGGCGCATTGCGCGACTGAGCTGAACATCGGATCAACTGCGGGCTTATGGCGCCTAACTGCCGGCGCATCCGATAGGCGAATGACATAGTTGGCCCCCGAACGCTCAACCAACAGATGTTTGTCACCGGGCGCAATAAAGGCATGGCCTGGCAAAATTCGTTCGCCGCCTTGCGCTTCGCTGACCGTCAGGTGCGTGAGGCGATTAAGCCGCTCGGCAAATGAGCGAGTAAAGCCTGGTGGCATATGTTGGGTAATCACGATGCCAGGACTATCTGCCGGCATTCCCAGTAGCACATCTTTAATGGCCTCAGTGCCGCCGGTTGAAGCCCCGATGGCGATGATCTTTTCCGTACCTATTATCGGACGCGGCGCTCCTATAGATGAGGGTTCGGCTGTCGGTCCCGACAAAGACCTCACAGCAACTGCCGGCCGAGCGCTTACTCGCGCCATGCTGGCCGCTTTAAGCTTGTAGCAAATCTCTTCGGCGTACGCCTGCATCCCCTCACGAATTCCCAGCTTTGGTTTGGCCACAAAGTCCACAGCCCCAAGTTCCAGTGCCCGAAAAGTGGCTTCAGAGCCACGCTCGGTAAGCGATGAGATCATTACCACCGGCATCGGATGGCCATGCATCAGCTTTTCGAGAAAGGTCAGGCCGTCCATACGCGGCATTTCAACATCAAGAGTCAGCACATCGGGATTGAGCTGCTTGATCAAATCGCGCGCCACATAGGCGTCAGGCGCCACGCCAATCAACGCCAACTCGGGATCGGCGTGAATGATTTCTTTCAGCAGTGCGCGTATCAGCGCAGAGTCATCGATCACAAGAACTTTAATTGGCATCCCAGCGCCCCCTAGAAAAGATCAATCTCGCCGGAAATAGGCCCTTTCTTGATCCGCATGCTGTATTCCATTTCCCGATCGTACAACGTGGTGTTGTGCAAACTCTTGAGCTTTTTGACCAGCACCCGGCCCGTTGCTGGAAAGTAGTAAACCTTGCGCGGATAGATATCCAGCAGGTCTTCGGCAACCACCTGGATTTTTTCAGTGGCCAAATACTCGCGTACAAACTCAGCATTGCGATCACCGACATTATTGGCCGTCATCCCGCGCAACACGCTGCCACCACCAAACACTTTGGCCTCAAAGCAATTGCGCCGGGCGCCAAGTTTCAGCAAGTGGTTAAGCAGCAACTCCATGGCATACACACCATAGCGGGCAGAGACGGAAATAGGGCTAATACCGCCGTCGCTATTGCCCGGCAACATAAAGTGGTTCATGCCGCCGATACCGCTTATGCGATCACGCAGACACACCGACACGCAGGACCCCAATACCGTCACGATCACAATGTCGCGTTGGGTAACAAAGTATTCGCCGGGCAAAATCTTCACCGCCTCACAATCGAAATGCCGATCGAAATAGGTGTTGGGTGCTAACGAGCTGATGAAATCGAACTCCAGGCTCAATGTGCCCTCGCTACCGGACGGTAAACCGTACGCTCAATCAACTTCACCAAATGAGTAGCATGCACAAAGCTTTCTGAATGCCCGGCAAAAAACAAACCGTCCGGCCGAAGCAGGCGAATCATTCGCTCTAAAACTTTGCTTTGGGTTGGCTTATCGAAATAGATCATCACATTGCGGCAAAAAATCACATCCAGCCCCGGCGTTACTCCCCAATCAGCGTCCAGCAAATTGATCTGACGAAACTCAATCAGCGCCTGCAACTCTTGGCGCACGCGCACATTGCCCAGCTGCGCGCCCTTGCCGCGCAGGAAGAAGTTCTTTTTGCGGGCAAACTCAAGCTGTTCGACCCGCTGATCGGGATACACCCCGGCGCGCGCAGTACTGAGCACGCCGGTATCGATATCGGAGGCAATAATTTCAACGGCCGGCGTCAAACTACCCAGCGCTTCTATCATGGTCATGGCCAGCGAGTAAGGCTCCTCGCCGGTGCTTGCGGCGCAACACCAAATACGCAGAGGCCGCCGTTCGTGCGCATGCTTGCGTACGTGAGCAGCAAGCATGTCAAAGTGGTGACTCTCACGAAAGAACGAGGTGAGGTTGGTGGTCAGGGCATTAATGAACTGCTGCCATTCCGCCTCATGTCGATCAAGGTAGCCGAAATACTCGGCAAAGCTGCGCAGGCGTAAGCTGCGCAGCCTTCTAGCCAAGCGGCTATAGACCATCTGATCCTTGCTAGCCGATAGGTTGATGCCAGCGTGCTGATGGAGCAGGTTTCGGACACGCTCGAAATCTGCCGGTGTGTACTGAAACTCACGCATTTCCTGCCCATCAGCGGCGCGCGGCGGCCGACTCAGAACTCCTCCCATTCGTCATCTTTAGGCTTAGCTGGTCGTGGCAATGCTTTAACCGGAGCCTTGGTGCGTGCCGCGCCATGTACCGCCGTGCGGCTTATGCTGGGCGCTGAAGCGCGCTGTGGACTCAGGCGTGGTGCCGTCATATGAGTGGAACCGGCGTCCTCAAACTTAAATACCGCCACCGCTTGCGAAAGCACCGACGCCTGCTCTTGCATCGACTCTGCTGCGGCAGCTGCCTGCTCAACCAGTGCGGCGTTTTGCTGGGTCATCTCGTCCATTTGCGAAACGGCGCCATTGACCTCCTCGATACCCGTGCTCTGCTCGGCAGAGGCAGCAGCGATTTCCGACATGATGTCAGTCACACGCTTGATCGCCACCACAATTTCGCCCATGGTCACGCCCGCTTTGGCAACCAGCGCGTTACCGGTATCGACTTTATCGACCGAGTCTGAAATCAGCGTCTTGATTTCTTTCGCCGCCGCTGCGGAGCGCTGCGCCAGAGTGCGAACTTCGGCGGCTACCACCGCAAAACCGCGCCCTTGATCACCGGCGCGCGCGGCCTCAACGGCAGCGTTAAGGGCGAGAATGTTGGTTTGGAAAGCAATACCGTCGATAACACCAATGATGTCGGAGATTTTGCGCGCCGAATCATTGATTGACGACATGGTATGCACCACTTGCTGCACCACATCGCCGCCGGTAACCGCCACCGCAGAGGCGTTGGCAGCCAGCGAGTTGGCCTGCCGCGCATTGTCAGCGTTGAGTTTCACGGTTGAGGTCAACTCCTCCATGCTCGACGCGGTCTCCTCAAGACTGGAAGCCTGCTGTTCGGTGCGCGCCGACAGGTCAGCGTTACCGGTGGCAATCTCACTGGCGGCGGTATAGATGGTGTCTGCCGACTCACGGATCTGCCCAAGCATGTTCGACAAGCTCTGCGCGGTCTCATTAGAGAAGTCTTTCAGCTGGCCGAAGGTGCCCTGGTACTCGGCATCAATACGCTGAGTCAAATTCCCCTCAGCCAAGGCGCCCAAAACCCGCACAACATCCTTGAGCCCCTTGTCGGAGGTTGCCATTAACTCATTGAGGCCGGTGGCCAGGTTAAGGAAGAAGCCTTCTTTATTGGCAACTTCTATCCGCTGACTGAAATCACCGGCACCCGCCGCGGTGACCAAATTGGCAACTTCACGCTCAACCGACACTTCAACTGTCCGATCATCCCACTCCACCACCGAGCCAAGCCGCTCACCGGTATCACTCATTACCGGATTCGCCACTAACGCAAACGTCCTAGGACCGACCACGATTTGCGCACTGTAGGTACTGGTAAAGGTCGCAAGCAGACGCTTTTGGTGTTCTGGATTTTTATGAAACTGATCAATCGAGCCGCCCAGCAGCCGATTGGAATCAAAGCTCGGCAGCACTTTACGCAAGTCGCTTTCGGCGTTTTGCAGCATCGCCACCACGGTTTTGTTCATGTAAATAATATTGCGCTCGTTATCGGCGATCATCACGTTAGTGGTGACGTTATCCAGGGCGATTTTGACTCGTGCGTTTTCGGCTGCGAGCAGTTCTGCCTTTTCTTTTACCGCCAGCTGCGCAGTAATGTCTTGCCACTCAACCACAGCCCCGAGGCGTTCGCCCGCGCTGTTCATGACCGGGTTAGCCACCACGGTAAGGACACGACCACCGAGTTTAATTTGCGCCTTGTAAGTGCTGCTTAGGCGCTCAAGCATGCCGCGCTGATGAGCCGGATGCTTGTGGAAACGATCAATGCTGCCACCAAGAATCTCGCTGGACCTGAACTGCGGCAACTCAGTACGGATGTCGGCCTCTGCGGCATTGAACATATCCAACACGGCTTTGTTGGCATAGATGATGTCGAAGTTCTTATCGGCAATCATCACGTTGGCGGTGACGTTATCCAGCGCACTCTTGATCCGCGCATTGGTACCGGCGGCCTCTGCGGACTGCTGCAATGCCGCAAGCATGCGCGTTACCGCCGCCAGCACACTGTTTGGCACCGCGAGCGGCAGTTCGAAGGCGCAATCGCCGTCGGCAATCCGGCTGGTGATCCGTGCCAGCTCTAGCGGATCAGCTCCCAGCTGGCGCTTAACGCTGCGGATCAGCAGGAAAGCCAGCATCACGGCGAGCAGAATGGAAAGCCCGCCGATAATCATTAATAGTTGAATCGTGCTGCTGGCCGCTTCTCTCGCGCCTTTGCCTTGCTGGGTAACCAACTCGCTCTGGAAATTAATCAAGTCAGTCACACTTTTCAGGTTGGCGCTCTGCGCCACGCGCAACTCCTTCAACAAAAACACCTTTGCCAGTTCAAACTGGCCCGCATCAAAGAGCCGCAGGTACTCAGTCACGGCCTCATCGTATTGCCCATCGACGGTCTTCAGCGCTTGCCACAATTGGCGACTTTCGGCCGAGAGGATGGCCTTATCAAGCTTGCTCAAACGGTCCTCGGCGACTTGCTCGGCCTCGTCAAGCTCGGCCCGCAGCTGACCGACCAAGACCGCGTCGTCTTTAGCAATCAGCATGGTGCGCACGGCACGGGCAACAACGTTATTGCTGTCAATAAAGTCGTTGGCCCAGACGGTTTTTGGAAAGCTCTGGAGCGTCAGTTCGTCAACCCCGCCACGCAGGTTGTCGATCTGTTTCAGGCTGAGGCTCAATAGCAACACCAACAGGGCCGCCAATACGGCAAAGCAGAATGTCAGGCGCTGAACCAGGGTTAGGTTGGTCAGATTCATTTCTATCTCCTTACGCAGCTATTGGCAGGCGCCATCAGCTATTGGTGTTGTCCATCAGGCTCAGTTCATCGCTGCTCATCAGTTTTTCAATGTCGACCAAAATCAACATCCGCTCGTCAACCGTGGCCAAGCCTTTGAGGTATTCGGTGTTGAAGGTGCTGCCAAACTCAGGCGGTGGGCGGATGGCGTCATCGGCCAGGGCGATGACATCCGAGACCGAATCCACCACGACCCCAATGATGCGTTTGAGCACATTGAGAATGATCACCACGGTGAACTGGTCATAGGTCACCGAACTCAGGTTGAACTTAATCCGCAGGTCGATGATGGGCACAATGGCGCCGCGCAGATTGATCACGCCCTTGATAAATGACGGGCTGTTGGCGATGGCGGTGACCTGGTCATAACCGCGAATTTCCTGCACCCGCAGGATGTCGATGGCGTATTCCTCGGCGCCAAGGGTGAAGGTTAGAAACTCCTGGGTTGGCTCGCTAATACGTTTGGCTTCATTGTGCTCATGCATGGCTTGGCGCTCCTTGGCCGGCGAGTCGAGGCAAGGCATCGACATCGAGAATTAGTGCCACGCTGCCATCACCCATAATGGTGGCGCCGGTGATGCCATCGATGCGGCGAAAGTTTTGTTCGAGGCTTTTGATCACCACTTGCTGCTGACCGATCAGGTCATCGACCTGCAAGGCAAAGCTGTTGCCCTCGGCTTCCAGAATCAGCACCAAGCCGCCGACTGCAGGAGGCGGAGCTGCCACCTGGTTGAGCAGGCAGTGCAGTGAGAGTAGCGGCAAATATTCATCGCGCACGCGGATCACTGCGCTGCTGCTGCCGCTCATGCTGTAGATATGCTCGTCTTGAAGCTGCAGCGACTCGACGATGTAGGTCAGCGGCACGACGTAGTGAACCTTATCGACCTCGACAATCATGCCGTCGAGAATTGCCAGGGTCAGCGGCAGGCGAATGACAATATGGGTGCCTTGGCCGGCCACCGATTTGATCTCGATGCGCCCGCCGATCGAGGTGATATTACGGCGCACCACATCCATGCCAACCCCACGGCCAGACAGGTCGGTGACTGCCTCGGCGGTCGAAAAACCCGGCATAAAAATCAGCAGCCAAACCTCGCTGTCGGGCATCTCATCGGTGACCGGCATGCCTTGCTCGCGGGCCTTGGCGAGAATCCGCTCACGCGACAGGCCCTTGCCGTCATCGCTGATCTCCACCACGATGCGCCCGCCTTGATGGGACGCGGACATGCGCACCGTGCCGGTCGCCGGCTTACCGGCAGCGATGCGT
>MHZN01000062.1:0-6556 GCA_001830395.1 Pseudomonadales bacterium RIFCSPLOWO2_12_59_9
CGAGCAAAGCGCCGAGTTGCGGATGGTTTGCATATTGCTGCTCGCAGCTCACCACATCCTGCGACAGGCCGAGCATCCGCCGCAGCATGGCCTCGAACTGCGCTGGACACGCGGCAGAAACTTCACCGTCAACGGCCAGCACGCCAATCGCCTGTTCAGCCTGAAACTCGATGCTTAGGCAGGCCGGCAGAGCGTTCCACTGCAGGCCTTTGCGCAAGCCAGTGGCGCTGACGGACTCGGCAACTTGCTGGGTATCGCGGCGATGGAAAGCCAGAATATCCTCAGGCCGAAACCTGGTGGGCAGCGCCACGGAACAGCTCAGCAGGCTGCTCATTGCCGCCTCAGCCCGGCGCCGCAATCAATGCCGCCGATGCCGTTCACGCCTGAGCTTCCCGCTCGAGCAAGGCCCGTTTGCGTTCGATGCCCCAGCGATAACCGGACAAGCCGCCATCGTTGCGCACCACCCGGTGACACGGGATGGCGACCGCCAAGGCATTGGCCGCGCACGCCTGGGCCACGGCGCGGGCCGACTTGGGTGCGCCAATCAATTGCGCCAGGCCCGAATAGCTGACGGTGCTGCCCACTGGAATCTCGCGCAGGGCCTGCCAGACCCGTTGCTGAAACAGCGTGCCGCGCACGTCCAGTGGTAAATCGAGGCCCAACTGCGGCGCCTCGACAAAGCCCACCACCGTGGCCATCTGCTGCTCAAAATCCTGATCGCCGCCGAGCAGTTCGGCACGGGGAAAACGTCGCTGTAGATCATCGAGCAACTCATCCGGCCCATCGCCCATGAGGATGGCGCACACCCCGCGCTCGCTACTGGCCACCAGAATCGCGCCTAACGAGCATTGGCCCACGGCGAAACGAATTCGCGTGTTGGCGCCACCGGCCCGGTAGCGTTTGGCGGACATCCCCAGCACCTCGCCGGCCTCGGCATAGAAGCGGCTGTTAGCGTTATAGCCCGCCGCATAAATTGCCTCGGTAACGCTGCCGCCACTGCCCAGTTGTTCCCGGACTTTATGGGCCCGTTGGGCCGTGGCGTAGGCCTTGGGGGTGACCCCGGTCAGCGCCTTGAACAGGCGCTGCAGGTGGTAGCTGCTCATGTTCGCCCGTTGCGCCAACTCCGCCAGGCTCGGCGCGGTCTCGGCGCTGTCAATTTGCCGGCACAGCTCAGCAATCAGCGCGGCGTGGCGCTCGCTCAGCGGTGGTTGCTCGGGTTTGCAGCGCTTGCAGGGGCGAAAACCAGCCTGCTCGGCTTGCTCAGTGGTTGAATAAAAACTGACGTGTTGCGCCTTGGCCGTGCGGGCGCCGCACGAGGGCCGGCAGTACACACCGGTGCTGCTGACCGCATACACGAACTGCCCATCCGCGCTGCCATCGCGCGCCACCACAGCCGCCCAACGTGGGTCGGCGCGGGTCTGGCTGGCGCGAAGCTCGGTTGATTCAGACATCTGCTCGCCCCTCTGGCCGCTTGATTGGCTTGCAGTTTAAGCCGTGCCACAGCGGCAAACACTCCGATACTTGCGGTTGAATTTCGCGCTACTGAGAAGGCGGCCTAGCAGGCCGTTGAAAAACGTTGGCGAGGCAGCCAGCGCAAGGAAAAAACAGGCGCAACGTAGCGAAGCGCAGTAACAGCCGTAGGCTGGCCCGCAGGGCGAGCACAGCGAGTCAAAAGCGGAGTTTACGAGCTGTAAATGAGCATTTGATTCGCTTCGCTCACCCCTTCGGGGCCGCGCTAAAGCGCGTTCAGCCTAGGCTGTGAGCCTGTTTTTAACGCGGCGATGGCAACGCAGGTAGTTTTCAACAGCCTGCTAGCTTTCCACCACCCGATAGCAGGGCACATAGGCCGCGCCGCCGGGCATTTTCATCCGGTGTTGGGCAACAAAGGCTTGCAGCAACTGATCCAGCGGTTGCATCACCGCCGCCTCACCATGGATCTCGTAGCAGCCGTGCTCCTCGATCAGGCGAATGCCCTTGTCCTTGACATTACCGGCGACTATGCCGGAAAAAGCCCGGCGCAGATTGGCCGCCAGTTCGTGGGGCGGCAAGTCGCGAGTCAGTTGCAGAGCCGCCATATTGGCGTGGGTGGGATCGAAGGGACGCTGAAAACTCTCGTCAATTTTCAGTAGCCAGTTGAAATGAAAAGCGTCGTTGCGCTCACGGCGGAAATGTTTGACCTGTTGCAAGCCCTCAGCCATGTGCCGGGCCACCTGCGCCGGGTCATTGATGATGATTTGGTAAAGGCTCTGGGCGGCCTCCCCCAGGGTTGCGCCAACAAAGTCGTGCAACTGCTGCAGATAGGCCGCGGCACTCTTGGGTCCGGTCAGTACCAAGGGAAAAGGTACGCCCTGGTTATCCGGGTGCATAAGGATACCGAGCAGATAGAGGAACTCCTCGGCAGTACCGGCGCCGCCCGGGAAGATGACGATCCCGTGGCCAACCCGCACAAACGCCTCCAGGCGCTTCTCGATATCCGGCAGAATCACCAGCTCGTTGACGATCGGGTTCGGCGCCTCGGCCGCGATGATGCCGGGTTCGGTCAGCCCCAGATAACGCCCACCACTGAAACGCTGCTTGGCGTGGCCGATAGTGGCGCCTTTCATTGGCCCCTTCATCACCCCGGGCCCGCAACCGGTGCAGATATCCAGTTTGCGTAGGCCCAGTTCGTGGCCAACTCGCTTGGTGTACTTGTACTCCTCGGTGCTGATCGAATGGCCACCCCAGCACACCACAATTTTTGGCTCGACGCCGGGACGCAGGGTGCGGGCGTTACGCAGCAGATGGAAGACGTAGTCGGTGATGCCCTGGGAACTGTGCAAATCGATGCGATGGCTGTCCAGCTCGTTCTCGGTATAAACGATGTCGCGCAGGGCGCTGAACAGCATCTCGCGGGTGCTGGCAATCATCTCGCCATCGACAAAGGCATCCGCCGGGGCATTGCACAGCTCCAGACGCACGCCGCGATCCTGCTGGTGAATGCGCACCTCGAAGCTCTCATAGGCCGCCAGAATGGTCTTGGCATTGTCGCTGTGCGAGCCGGTGTTGAGGATCGCCAGGGCGCACTGGCGAAACAGCCGGTAGATACCGTCCGAGCCGGCTTCGCTGAGCTGCTGCACTTCACGATGGGAGAGGGTTTCCAGGCTGCCCTTGGGGCTGACTTTGGCGTTGATGACATGTCTTGGGGGCATATTCGGTTCCAGGCAAAAATTCTCAACCGGCCAACAAGGCCGGCGGATCAAAAAAACAGGCGCCAAGCACAAAGGCGCACGATGAATTACAGCGGTAGCAGGTCATTGAAAAACTACTGCGCTCGGCTATGCGGCGTTGAAATCAGCCTCAAAATGCTCATTTACGGCCAGTAAACTGCGCTTTTTCGGCTGATTTCGCCTTGCCTAGCCATCGCTCGCTACATTTTTCAACGGCCTGCTAGTGGTCATCCTGTCAGGGCAGCTTACGCCAGTTGCCGAGCGCGTAAAAAACCGCCGATAAACTCGATAAACGCCTGCACCTTGCGGGTCGCGCGGCGGTGGCTGGGGTACAGGGCGAGAATTTGCGGGCCGAAGGCGTCGGGTTCAAGCTGGTAATCGGGCAACAGTTGCACCAGTTGGCCGCGGGCCAACAGCGCTTGCACGCTCCACAGCGGGCAGTCCATCAAGCCTTGCCCGGCCAGGCAAGCGGCCAGCAGTAAGTCATGGTTATCACTGCTGAGCCGGCCTTGCGGGGTCAGGCTGAAATTCTCCGCCCCACGACTCAAGCGCCAGCGCTGATCGAGCGCCGCATGTTGATACAGCAAGGCTTGATGTTCGAGCAATTGCGCCGGCGTCTGCGGTGTACCACAGCGAGCCAGATAAGCCGGGCTGGCGCACAGCACGCTGCGGTTGGCGGCCAAGGGTTTGACGATCATCCCCGGCAAGTCGCTGCGGCCCTCGCGCAGGGCCAGATCAACACCGCCCTCGAGCAGTTCCACATAACTATCACTCAGGCTGACATGCAGTTTCAGTTGCGGGTGTTCGGCAAGAAAAGCCGCGCAGGCCTCATTCAAAAAAGCCGGGCCAAACGCCAGCGGTGCGGTCAGGCGCAGGGTGCCGGATAAACTGTGCTGTAACTGGTCAATTTCTTCACTGGCCTCGCGCAGGCTTTCCAGCACTTGCCGCGCGGTTTCCAGATACAGCCCGCCGGCCTCGGTCAGCGCCAGGCGCCGGGTCGAGCGCTCAAACAGTCGGGCGCCCAGCTCGGTTTCCAGATGTCCCACGGCCTTGGTCAGCGCCGAGGGAGTCTTGCCCAGTTGCTCGGCGGCGCGGCTGAAGCTGCCGTGCTCGGCGGTGGCGACAAACATGCTGAGGGCGCTGAGCTTGTCCATTTATTCCTCTTGGGCATCACAAAAGCAGTTAAGAGCGCAGGTTAAGTGCAGTTATACGCAGGATATATCGCCCACACGGTTAAACCCCAGCTTATGGTTTTGCCTGGTAGGCATAGCAATCCGCCTCAGGCGTAGCCACGCTCGCGCAAAAACGCCTCAAGAAACTGAATAAACACCTGCACCTTGTGGGTGGCGCGTCGGTGACTGGGGTAGACCGCCAAAATATGCGGACCAAAGGCATCCGGGTCCAGATCATAGCCCGCCATCAAGCGCACCAGACGGCCATCGGCAATATAGGGCGCGGCACTCCACCAGGGGGTGATCAGCAAGCCGCTGCCCGCCAGCGCATTGGCCAGCAGAAAGTCGTAGTTATCGCTGAGGATGCGTGGCACCGGTTGCTCGATCCGCAGCGCCTGGCCGGCCAGGCGAAAGGTCCAATAGTGCCGGCCGAGCGCCGGGTGCTTGTACATCAGCCAGTCGTGTTGCATCAGCGTTGCCGGGCTGACCGGCAGCGGATTACGGGCCAGATAAGCCGGACTGGCACTCAGCACTATATGGTTATTGCCCACCGGTTTGGCGATCAGCCCAGGAATATCACAAGCGCCCTCATGCAGGATCAGGTCGTGGCCACTCTCCAGAATGAACTGGTCGTTATCGCTTAAGTCCACCTGCAAGCGCAGTTGCGGATGGGCCAGGCAAAACGCCGCACAGACCTGCGCCAAGAACGCCGGGCCAAAGGCCAGGGCGGCCGAAATACGCAACTCACCATGCAAGCCCTGCTGCATCTGCACTATTTCTTCGCTGGCATTGCCCAGGCAACCCAACGCCTCGCGGGCCGCTTGCGCATACAGGCGGCCGGCCTCGGTCAGTTGCATGCGCCGGGTGGTGCGCTCGAACAAGCGGGTGCCCAGCTCCGCCTCCAAAGCCGCGATGGCCTTGGCGACGGCCGAGGGGGTTTTGCCCAGTTGCTCGGCGGCGCGGCTGAAGCTGTTTTGCTCAACCACACAGACCAAGGTGGCGAGCGCATTGAATTTGTCCACCATTTACTCCCAGCAGGAACAAAAGTTGTGCCTGTGCGCGGCGTTCCGCTCGCCTGCGCACTTGCTTATTCTCAGGCCAAGACTAACAAAAACAAGAGATCCAACCATGAAACGATTTATCCCGAGCCTGCTCGGCGCCGCACTGGCTTGTGCCTCGCTGGAATCGATGGCCGCTGCCGATTTGATCCTGACCAATGGCCAGGTGTTTACCGGTATCCCTGGCCAAGCACTGGCTAAGGCCGTGGCGGTGGAAAACGGCAAGATCCTTAAAGTCGGCAGCGACGCCGAGATTCTGGCCCTGGCCGATGCCGACACCCAACGTATCGACCTGGCCGGCAAGGTACTGATGCCCGGCATGATCGACACCCACAGCCACCCAATCATGGGTGCCATGGCCAGCATGGGCGCCAACCTGTATGACGAAGTAAAGCCGCTGCCCGAGCTTGAGCAGTGGATCATTGCCCAGGATCAAGCCGGCCAGGCACGCCACGCCGATGTGATCCTGATTGACGGCGTGAGTTCGGCCTACTGGGAACAAAGCGCGGGGCTTGGCAAGATTTTCAATCAGGGCCGCTGGGCCGACCAGCCGGTGGTGCTTAACGGCATCGACGGGCATACCGGCTGGGCCAACAATGCCATGCTTAAACGGGTAAAGATTGACGCCGCGCTGGTCAAGAGCCTGCCCGAGAAAGAGCAAAACTATATCGGCCACGCAGCCGACTTCACCCCTAACGGTTACCTGGCCGAAAACGGCTGGGACCGGGTGCGCAGCCAGTTACCCGAACCGACCGAAGCCGACATGCTTAACGCCGCCCGCAAAGCCGTGAAGGTCAGCAACCAGTACGGTTTGACCGCCTGGATGGACGTGCTATGCAATAAAGAACAGAAGTATGAGTTTTTTCCAAAAATTGTCGAGGACGATTGTTTTCTCGTGGCGGAGGCAATGACGGAGCCGAATTACGGTACGGACAACACGCTTATGGCAGGCGTTCCAGGCGGGGCCATGCAGACCTATGCCGAGAAAAGGGGGGATGAATACGTCATAAATGGCTCCAAGCATTTCATTTCCAACGGAGGCATTGCCAAGCTGATCTTGCTTCATGCAAGAACCGACAGAAAGCTGCCGCTCAATCAATGCCGGAGCGTATTCCTGGTG
>MHZN01000062.1:6600-6806 GCA_001830395.1 Pseudomonadales bacterium RIFCSPLOWO2_12_59_9
GCTGGGGCGGCGGCTCATCAACAGCGCGCAGCTGTATTTTGACGACATGCGCGTGCCGGCGCGCTACCTGATACAGAAGGAAGGCGAGGCGGGCAAATACCTGCGCCAGGTCGCGTTCCAGGCTTTCCTCATTCCCGCGACCATGATCGGAACGTTTCGGGCGTGTCACGAGGAAATCGTCGCCTACGCGAGAACGCGGGTGCAGG
>MHZN01000063.1 GCA_001830395.1 Pseudomonadales bacterium RIFCSPLOWO2_12_59_9
TGAAAGCGTTCGTTGTACTGGCGAGTAGAAGCATCAAGCTGGTCGAGCAGGGTAAGAATCGCTTCGATGTCCTGGTCGCGCATCAACCGGCCGATAAACTGCACATGGCGTTTTTTCGCCGAATTGGCCGTGTGCTTGGGCGCCTCTTCGAGGGCACGGCGCAATTCGTCGGTCAACGGCAGTTTGTTGAGCAGGTCGGGCTTCAGGGTGGTCAGGCGTTGACCCAGGTCTTGCAGGGCATGCAGCTCGCGTTTGACCTGGGTTTTACTCTTCTCGCCGGAGAAGTCGTCAAGATATTCAGGCATGGGGGTGGTCCAATGGAAAACGCCGCCATGATAGCAGCAAGTTTCCAATTGCAAGCGTTCGGCCCGATCTCGTCAACGCGCCGCTAATCGTTCAGGAGTTTTTATGAGTGCAGTAGATAGTGTCGGCCCCGAAGCCGTGCCGCAGTTGCAGGCGCAGGTCGAACAGATTATCGCCGAGGCCAAGAAGCAGGGCGCCAGTGCCTGCGAGGTGGCCGTATCGGTGGAGCAAGGCTTGTCCACCTCGGTTCGCCAGGGCGAAGTCGAGACCGTCGAGTTCAACCGTGACCAGGGCTTCGGCATCACCCTGTATGTCGGTCAGCGCAAGGGCTCGGCCAGTACCTCGGCGAGTGGCGATGCCGCCATCCGGGAAACCGTGGCGGCGGCCTTGGCCATCGCCAAGCATGCCTCGGAAGATGAGGCGGCAGGCTTGGCCGATGCCGCGCTGATGGCTCGCGAGCTGCCGCAGCTGGATCTGTATCACGCCTGGGCCATCAGCCCAGAGCAGGCCATCGAGCAGGCGCTGCGCTGTGAAGCGGCAGCCTTTGCCGCGGATAAGCGGGTCAAGAATGCTGACGGCACCACCCTCAATACCCATCAGGGCTGTCGGGTGTATGGCAATAGCCATGGTTTCATCGCAGGTTATGCCAGCACCCGGCATAGCCTGAGCTGCGTGATGATCGCCGAAGATGGCGGGCAGATGCAGCGCGATTACTGGTATGACGTCAATCGTCAGGGTGAGCTGCTGGCCGATGCCGCGGGCATTGGCCGGCGGGCGGCGCAGCGGGCGGTCAGCCGACTGGGCGCGCGCCCGGTACCGACCTGCGAAGTGCCGGTGTTATTTTCCGCTGAGCTGGCGACGGGGCTGTTCGGGCATTTTCTCGCGGCTATTTCCGGTGGCAACCTGTACCGCAAGTCATCCTTCCTCGAGGGCGCCCTGGGCCAGCAGTTGTTTCCCGACTGGCTGACCCTCGATGAGCGTCCGCATATTCCGCGAGCCCTGGGCAGTGCGGCCTTCGATGGCGATGGCCTGGCCACCTATGCCAAGCCCTTTATCGAGGGCGGCGAGCTGGTCTCTTACGTGCTGGGCACCTACTCGGGGCGCAAGCTGGGGATGCCGAGTACGGCCAACGCCGGTGGTGTGCATAACCTGTTCGTCAGCCATGGTGCGGAAGATCAGCAGGCGCTGCTCAAGCGCATGGGTCGCGGCCTGTTGGTCACCGAGTTGATGGGGCAGGGCCTGAACATGGTCACCGGCGACTATTCGCGTGGGGCAGGCGGCTTTTGGGTGGAGAACGGCGAGATCCAGTTTCCGGTGCAGGAGGTGACCATCGCCGGCAACCTGCGCGACATGTTCAAGCAGATAGTCGCGGTGGGTAACGATCTCGAGCTGCGCAGTAATATCCGCACCGGCTCTGTGTTGATCGAGAAGATGACGGTGGCGGGCAGCTAGGGCTATTGTGCCGCCGGCCCGTGCAGGGTGTGCTGCGCGCACCGGGTTTATAAGTCAGTGGTGCGCGCGGCGCACCCTACGAGTGATTCTGGCTATTCGCCTTCGTCGAAGTAGTTGTTGATCAGTTCGATCAGGGCGTTGAGTGCATCATCGTCCTGCTCGCCTTCGGTGTGCAGGTGAATCGGTGTGCCTTTGCCGGCCGCGAGCATCATCACGGCCATGATGCTTTTACCATCCACCAGGCTCTCAGGGGCGCGGCCGACCTTGACCTGGCAGGGGTAGCGCCCGGCGACACCGACGAACTTGGCTGCTGCGCGTGCATGCAGGCCCAGTTTATTGATGATGGTGATTTCGCAGGAAGGCATCGCGGCAGGATCCTTAGCTAAGGTCGCGGTGGCGAACCTGGACGTTTTTCAGAATGGGTTTCAGGGTCTCGCCCAGGCGATTGGCCAGGTATACCGAGCGGTGATGACCGCCAGTGCAGCCTATGGCCACGGTGACATAGGCGCGGTTGCTGGCGGCGAAGCGTGGCAGCCATTTCTTCAGATAGGCGAGGATGTCCTGGAACATTTCTTCGACATCGGCCTGGGCTGCCAGGTAGTCGGCCACCGGCTGGTCGAGCCCGGAGAAGTCGCGCAGGTCCGGCTTCCAGTAGGGGTTGGGCAGGCAACGCACATCGAACACCAGGTCGGCATCCACCGGCATGCCACGCTTGAAACCGAACGACTCGACCAAAAAGGCGGTGCCCGGCTCCGGCTGATTGAGCAGGCGCAGTTTCAGGCTGTCGCGCAACTGGTAGAGGTTGAGATGGGTGGTGTCGATTTGCAGGTCGGCGAGGTCGGTGATCGGTCCGAGCAGCAGGCTTTCATCGGCGATTGCCTCGGCCAGCGAGCGGTTCTCGTTGGTCAGCGGATGGCGCCGGCGAGTCTCGGAAAAGCGCTTGAGCAGGGTTTCCTCATCGGCATCCAGGTAGATCACGTCGCACTTGATATGCCGTGCACGCACCTCCTCGAGGATTTCCGGGAAACGCTTGAGCTGGCTCGGCAGGTTGCGCGCGTCGATCGACACGGCGACTTGCGGATGGAGCAGTTCGGTATCCTGCAGGGTGCGCTCCGCCAGTTCGGGGAGCAGGCCGGCCGGCAGATTGTCGATGCAGTAGAAGCCGTTGTCCTCAAGGACATCGAGGGCGGTGCTTTTGCCGGAACCGGAGCGACCGCTGACGATGATCAGGCGCATGGTCAGGCCCGGTTGAGCTGGCTTTGTACGTCCACCACGACCTGATACAGCGCATCGCTGCTCTGGGCTTGGCGCAAACGCTCACGCACATCGCTGCGGTCGAGCATGCTGGCGATCTGGCGTAGCAATTCCAGGTGTTCGTCAGTGGCCGCTTCCGGTACCAGCAGGACGAACAGCAGGTCGACAGGCGCGCCGTCGATGGCGTCGAAGTCCACCGCTGCATCCAGGCGCAGCAGAGCACTGATCGGTGCGTTACAGCCCGGCAGGCGACAGTGCGGAATGGCAATGCCATTACCGAAACCGGTCGAGCCGAGTTTTTCGCGGGCGATCAGGCTTTCGAAAATGTCTTGGCCATCCAGGTCGGGCAGTTCGCGTGCCACCAGGTTGGCTATCTGTTCGAGTACACGTTTCTTGCTGCCTCCCGGCACGTTCACCAGGGAACGGCCGGGGGTCAGGATATTTTCGAGTCGGATCATAGGGGGGAGGCGATCTCAGCGGGCCGTAGCGCCCTGCAGGCGGTCGATCTGCTTTTCCTTGTGCTTGATGAGTTGACGGTCGAGTTTGTCGGTCAGTAGGTCGATGGCTGCGTACATGTCGTCGTGTTCGGCATTGGCGACCACTTCGCCGCCGGCGATATGCAGGGTCGCTTCGATTTTCTGCTTGAGCTTCTCGACCTCCATGGTGATTTGCACGTTGGTGATCTTGTCGAAATGGCGCTCCAATCGACCGAGTTTTTCGTCGATATAGTCGCGCAGGGCGTCGGTCACATCCAGCTGGTGTCCACTGATGTTGACTTGCATACCGCATTCTCCTTGTTACCGTGTGTAAGTGACAGCCTAGCAGGTCTGTCACCGGAAATTTTTCGATCCGGTTGGGCGTGAATCAAACCAGTCGTTTGCGTTCGCTGGAAGGGGCTATACCCAGCGATTCGCGGTATTTGGCGACGGTGCGGCGGGCTACTTGAATGCCTTGTGCTTCCAGTAGACCAGCGATCTTGCTGTCGCTCAACGGCTTTTTTGGGCTTTCGGCGGCGACCAGTTTTTTAATAATGGCACGGATTGCGGTGGACGAGCATTCGCCGCCCTCGGAAGTGCTCACGTGGCTGGAAAAGAAGTATTTCAGCTCGTAAATGCCACGTGGGGTGTGCATGAATTTTTGCGTGGTGACCCGTGAGATGGTCGATTCATGCATGCCCACGGCTTCGGCGATATCGTGCAGCACCAGAGGTTTCATCGCCTCGTCGCCGTACTCGAGAAAGCCGCGCTGGTGCTCGACAATTTGCGTGGCAACCTTCATCAGGGTTTCGTTGCGGCTCTGCAGGCTCTTGATAAACCAGCGCGCTTCTTGCAGCTGGTTGCGCATAAAAGTGTTGTCGGCGCTGGCGTCGGCGCGGCGCACAAAGCCGGCATATTGCGGATTGACCCGCAGGCGCGGCACGGTTTCCTGATTGAGCTCAACCAGCCAGCGCTCATTGTGTTTGCGCACTATGACGTCAGGCACCACGTACTCGGGCTCGTTGGCCGAGATTTGCGAGCAGGGCCGTGGATTGAGGCTCTGGATCAGCTCGATGACCTGGCGTAGGTCGTCTTCTTTGAGTTTCAGGCGGCGCATCAGCTGGTTGTAGTCGCGACCGCCCAGCAATTCGAGGTAGTCACTGGTCAGGCGCTTGGCTTCGGTCAGCCAGGGGGTTTGCGCCGGCAATTGGCGCAGTTGCAGCAGCAGGCATTCGCGCAGGTCGCGGGCACCGACGCCGGCGGGCTCGAATTGCTGGATGCGATGCAGCACGGCTTCCACTTCGTCGAGCTCGATGTCCAGCTCGGGGTCGAAGGCTTCGACTATTTCCTCGAGGCTTTCTTCCAGGTAGCCGTTGCTGCCAATGCAGTCGATCAGGGTTACGGCGATCAGTCGGTCGGTGTCCGACATGGGGGCGACGTTGAGCTGCCAGAGCAGATGGGTGTGCAGGCTTTCACCGGCCGAGGTGCGGGTAGTGAAGTCCCACTCGTCATCATCGCTGTTGCTCGGCAGGCTGCTGGCGCTGGTCTGGTAAATGTCTTCCCAAGAGGTGTCTACCGGCAGTTCATTGGGAATGCGCTCGCCCCAGTCGCCTTCATCCAGGCTGTCGACTGTCGGTGCTGCTTCTTGGTGATCGGGTTGCTCGGGGGCGCTGGCGGCTTGTGCATGCTCGACGTTATCGGCCATGGGGTCGGCGTTGTCGAAGTCTTCGCCTTCTTCTTGGCGCTCAAGCATTGGATTGGACTCCAGCGCCTCTTGGATCTCTTGTTGCAGATCGAGGGTGGAGAGTTGCAGTAAGCGGATGGCTTGTTGCAGCTGCGGTGTCATCGTCAGCTGCTGGCCCATTTTAAGGACTAGCGATGGTTTCATAACAGGCTTAGCACCTTATTCGCCGACGCAATTGCGCCATCTACTACAGGGCGCCGGGGCGCCCACAATAAGCAAATTATATGCCTGACCTTGAAGCATTTCCTTGTCTATCGCAACCTTCTGTCGGCACAAATCCTATAAATTACAGGCGGAATTCATGTCCTAGGTAAACGTCCTTGACTAGCTGGTTGGCAAGAATAGTCTCGGCATCACCTTCGGCGATCAACTGGCCGTCGTTGACTATGTAGGCGGTTTCACAAATGTCCAGGGTCTCACGCACATTGTGATCGGTAATCAGCACGCCAATGCCTTTGGCTTTGAGTTGATAGATGATTTGTTTGATGTCGCCTACCGAGATCGGGTCGACGCCGGCAAAGGGCTCATCCAGCAGGATGAATTTCGGCGCCGAAGCCAGGGCGCGGGCAATCTCCACGCGGCGGCGTTCGCCACCCGAGAGGCTCATGCCGAGGTTGTCGCGAATGTGGGTGATGTGAAACTCCTGTAGCAAGCCCTCCAGCGTCTCGCGGCGGCCGGCGCGGTCGAGTTCCTTGCGGGTTTCGAGAATCGCCATGATGTTGTCGGCGACCGACAGCTTGCGAAAAATCGACGCTTCTTGTGGCAGGTAGCCGATACCGGCGAGTGCGCGGCCGTGCATGGGCAAGAAGGTCACGTCTTGCTGGTCGATCAATACCCGACCCTGGTCGGCGGCAACCAGGCCGACAATCATGTAAAAGCAGGTGGTTTTGCCGGCGCCGTTAGGGCCGAGCAGTCCAACGATCTGCCCGCTGTCGATCGACAGGCTGACGTCACGTACGACTTGGCGACCTTTGTAGCTTTTGGCCAGGTGTTGGGCGGTAAGAGTGGCCATTAAGGTGTGGTCTGCGCAGGTTTGTTCTTCGGCAAGATCACCATATCGATCCGTGGTCGTGGCGAGCTCACGGAGCCGTCTTTGGCGCGGCCGGCGTTGACGATTTGGCGCTTGGTGTCATAGACGATTTTCTCGCCTTCGAAGGTGTTGCCTTCTTGAATGACCTTGGCCTGATCAATCAGTACGATGCGCTCATTGCTGGCGTAGTACTGAATGGTAATGCCGTAGGCCTTAACCACTTGCTTGTCGAGTGAAGGCTGTTGCTCGTAGTAGGCCGGTTTGCCGACTGCAGTAAAGACGTCAACATCACCTTGCGGGGTCTGGGTGATGGTCACGGTGTCGCCGGTGATCTTCAGGGTGCCCTGGGTAATCACCACGCCGCCACGATAGACCGCCACACCTTGTTTGTCATCGAGTTCAGCACTGTCAGCCTGGACGCGAATCGGTTGTTCGCGATCAGTCGGCAGTGCGGCAGCGCCGGCGCTGAAAAGCGCGCTGCTCAAACTCAGTAGTAGCGGGAAGGTTTTAACGAACCTCATGCTGGCCTCTTACGTTGGACAGCAGGAGCATCCTGCCGTCATTCAAGTACGCTTTCATTCCTTGTGCCGTGGTCACTCCATTGGCGGCCTCGATTCTAACGGCTTGCTCGGTCTGCGCATATTCTTTGTCGGGGAATACGGTCAGGCGACTGGTGGTTAGTATCGTTGGCCGGCCTTTGGCGTCGGTACGGGCGACGCGCACGGCGTCGATTAATTCAACTTCTGTGCCCTCGGGCGCGACTTCACCGCGCGCGCTTTGTACGTGCCAGGGCAACTCGGTGCCGCGGTAAAGCAATAGGTCGGGTTTGCTCAGCAGGGTGATGTCGCTGCTTTTAAAGTGTTCGAGCTTATCGCTGGTCATGCTGCTGGCCAGTTTGCCGTCCGGTTGGAATTGGGTGCTCTTGGCATTGATGACATAAAAATCGATGTCGTTTTCAGTGCTGCCGGAGGTTTGCTGGGCAAAGCTTGCCGGGCGGATATTCCAGTAGCCGACTGCGCCGAGGAAGGCGGCCAGGGTTGCAAGTATCAAGCTTAGGCGTAGTTTTTTTAGCATGATCAGCCCTACAGGTAGGCCGCTTGGGCAGCATCAAGGTTGCCTTGGGCGCGCAGGATTAACTCGCAAAACTCGCGTGCCGCACCTTCGCCGCCGCGGGCCAGGGTGGTGCCGTGGGCGTGCTGGCGAACAAACTCGTTGGCGTTGGCCACGGCCATGCCCAGGCCGGCGCGGCGAATAACCGGCAGGTCCGGCAGGTCGTCGCCCAAGTAGGCCACTTCAGCGTAGTCCAGGCCAAGCTCTGCGAGCAGCTCGTCAAGCACCACCAATTTGTCTTCGCGGCCCTGGTAAAGATGCTGAATGCCGAGGTTTTGCGCGCGGCGCTCGACGACCGGGGTGTTGCGCCCGCTGATGATGGCCGTGCGTACGCCAGAGGCGATCAGCATTTTAATGCCTTGACCGTCGAGGGTGTTGAAGGTCTTGAATTCGCTGCCGTCGACCAGGAAATACAGGCGGCCGTCGGTCAGTACTCCGTCCACATCAAAAATCGCTAACTTGATCGCTTTGGCGCGCTGTTGCAGGCGCTGATCCTGTATTTGGCTGTTCATTACATGACTCCCGCGCGCAGTAGATCGTGCATATTCAGGGCGCCAACCGGGCGATTGTGTTGATCGATCACCACCAGGGCGTTGATTTTGTGGTCTTCCATGATTTTCAGCGCTTCGGCGGCGAGCATCTCGGCGCGGGCGGTTTTGCCGTGGGCGGTCATCACTTCGTCGATGCTGGCCTGGCGAATGTCGGTGCCGCGATCCAGGGTGCGGCGCAGATCGCCGTCGGTGAACACCCCGGCGAGGCTGCCGTCAGCCTCCAGAACCACGGTCATGCCCAAGCCTTTTTGGGTCATTTCCATCAGCGCATCGCGCAAGCTGGTGCCGCGCGGGACCTGTGGCAGATTGGCGCCGCTGTGCATGACGTGCTCAACCTTTAACAGTAGGCGTCGGCCGAGGGCTCCACCCGGATGGGAGAAGGCGAAGTCTTCGGCGGTGAAGCCGCGGGCCTCCAGCAGGGCGATCGCCAGGGCGTCGCCCAGCACCAGGGATGCGGTGGTGGAGGAGGTCGGCGCCAGGTTCAGTGGGCAAGCTTCTTGACTGATGCGTGCATCCAGATTGACTTCGGCGGCCTTGGCCAGTGGCGAGTCGGGGTTGCCGGTCATGCTGATCAGGCAGATGCCGAGGCGTTTGATCAGTGGCAGCAGGGTGACGATTTCGGCGGTGGAGCCGGAATTGGAGAGCGCCAATACCACATCGTCGCGGGTAATCATGCCCATATCGCCGTGGCTGGCTTCGGCTGGATGGACA
>MHZN01000064.1 GCA_001830395.1 Pseudomonadales bacterium RIFCSPLOWO2_12_59_9
CTTCTTCCCAGGCGGTCTGGGTATTGACGAAGCTGAGCACGCTACCGGGACTGAATTCGCGGCTCGTAGGGTCGACGCCGCCATTGATGTACTCGAGACTGATCCACTGCGGCGCCTCGACCCGGTACAGCACCTGGATGGCCACCGGTTCGTCGTTCAGATAGATCAAAGAACCCGTCATAAACTCGCGCAGCAGGCCAAACACCTCGGCCAGATGGGCCTCGCCGGTGGCGGCAAAGCCCCAACGGCGCTGGAATAAATCGGCATAAATCGTCGCCTGCTCGGCGGCAGTCAGCGCCGCCATCGGCCGAATCACGCCGCCGGCCTCCTCGAGCAAACGCTGTTCGCGGCGCTGGTTGTAGCGGAATTTTTTGCTGTACTGCTCGGGCTCACGGGCCAGCGCCAAGCCTTCCGGCTGTTCGTTCAGGGTATTGAACTGCTCGGCATGCAAGGGCGAGACATAGCGCGCCCGATGGCGCAACGGCAGGCTGACGCCCAGCGCCACCGGCAGGATGATCTCGGCATTGCCCAGATCGAACAGGCCGCGCTTGCCCTGTTGCTTGAGTACGTCTTTGGACAGCGCCAGATGCCGGCCCCAGGTGGGCAGCGCCGCCTGCAACTGGCCTTCTACCAACCAGCCCAGATAACGCACCGGAATGCCAGCCAGATCGGCCAGACGCTCGACCACCTGCGGATGGGTGGCCACGCTGCCACCGAAGCGCTGCCAGGCGGCGGCATAGTCGGCGCCGGAAATAGGCGTCCAGCCGCGCTCACGCCAGGCCTGCAGGTGATTAAGCATTGCTCTCGACAGCCACTTCTTCGTCAGCATCGGCAAATTGCCGCGAGTGCAGGCGGCTGTAATAGCCGTTCAGCGCTAACAATTCGGCATGACTGCCGCGCTCGACGATGCGGCCCTGATCCATCACCAGGATCAGATCGGCCTTCTCGATGGTGCTCAGCCGATGGGCGATCACCAGCGTGGTACGCCCCTGCATAACCTTATCTAGGGCGGCCTGGATGTGCTGCTCGGACTCGGTGTCGAGCGCCGAGGTGGCCTCATCGAGAATCAGCACCGGTGCGTTTTTCAGCAGCGCACGGGCAATTGCCAGACGCTGGCGCTGACCACCGGACAACAGCACACCGTTCTCGCCCACCAGGGTCTGATAGGCCTGCGGCATCTTGACGATAAATTCATCGGCATAGGCGGCGGCGGAGGCCAGCTGAACCTCGGCCAAGGGCGCGCCAGCCAGATCGCCATAGGCAATATTGTTGGCCACAGTGTCGTTGAACAACGTCACCTGCTGGGTCACCAGGGCGATATGCCGGCGCAGGTTGCGCAGGCTGTATTCCTCGACATCCACCCCATCGAGCAGAATCTGCCCCTGCTCATGGTGATAGAAACGCGGCACCAAACTGGCCAGGGTCGACTTGCCGCTGCCCGAGCGACCGACCAGGGCGACCATCTGCCCCGGCTCGGCAACGAAGCTGATGTCATGCAGCACTGGCTGTTCGGTGCCTGGGTATTGAAAGCTTAAGTTGCGCACTTCCAGCCGACCGCTGACGCGCTCCAATTCGACGCTGCCGTGATCGACTTCGGACGGCTCATCCAACTGTTCGAAGATGCTCTCGGCACCGGCCACGCCCTTCTGGATGGTCGAGCTGACTTCCGACAATTGGCGGATCGGCTTGGGCAGCAAGCCGGCCATGGTGATATAGGCCACCAGGTCACCGGCCGATGAATCACCGCGCAGGAACAACACCAGAAACATCACCAAGGCCAAGGCGCTGTAGGTCACCAACTGCAGGGTCGGAGTGTAGACAGCACCAGTTTTGACCATCCGCAATTGCTTGTCGGTATTGCTCTGGCTGGCGCTCTGGAAGCGTGCTTGTTCGTAGTTCTCACCACCAAAGCTGCGCACCACCCGATAGCCCTGGATAGTCTCGGAGGCCACATGGGTGACGTCGCCCATGGCCACCTGAATCTGCTTGCTCTGCTTGCGAAACTTCTTGCTGGTGCTGCTGACCATCAGGCCAATCAGCGGCAAAATCGCCACCATCACCAGGGTCAGCTTCCAGTTCATCCACAGCAGGGAGGCGAACAGGAACACCACCGTCATGCCTTCGCGAATCACCACCTTGATAGCATCGGTGGCGGCACCGGTGACCATGGTGACGTTGAAGGTGATGCGGGAAATCAGATGGCCCGAACTGTGATTGTCAAAGTAGCGATTCGGCAGTACCAAGAGCTTGTTGAACAGCACCACCCGCAGGTCGTGTACCAAGCCCAGCGACACCCGCGCCAGAAAGAAGTTACCGAGAAACGAGCCGATGCCCTGCCAAATCGCGATCAGCACAATCAGCAGCGGCACCGCCTGCAACAGCGGCAAATCGGGCAGGTAGTCATTAGGCGGGAACAGACTAGCCTCAGGATTATTCAGGCCATCGACAAAATACTTGAGGATGTAGGCGAGCATCGGCTGGGTCGAAGCAAAAATCAGAAAGCCGACGATGCTCAGCAAAAACAAACCGATATAAGGCCGCACATAGGTCAGCAAGCGCAGGTAAATCGCCAGCGTGCTCGATGTTTGAGGCTCAGGACTGCTCATGGGAATCCGCAACTAAAATTGGACGGCGATAATATCACAAGCTCTTTTGCCTGCGCCGCAGCACCGCGCAGCCGCCCTTTCTGGGCGTTTTTAGCGGCGTAGTCGGGTAAGATGGCCGGCATTAATTTGAGGAGCCGGCATGCAAGCACTTGATCACAACGCCTACTTGGCACTGCGCGACGGCGCGCAGGTGCTGGAAGCCGACCGTTTTGGTGACAAAGTGCTGCACCTGCGCAATGGCAACTTTCTTAAACTGTTTCGACGCAAGCGGCTGCTGACCTCGGCGGCGCTGTTCCCCTACGCGCAACGTTTTGCCGACAACGCCAGCGCCTTGCAACAACGCGGCGTGCCTTGCCCGCAAGTACTGGCCGTGTACCGGATCAAGAGCATTCAGCGCGATGCGGTTTACTACGCACCACTGCCAGGCTTGACCCTGCGCCAGCTGTTCGACAAACCTGAGCTGGCGACAAGTTTGCGCACCCAGCTGGGCGAGTTTGTCGCGCAGTTGCATGCCAGCGGCGTGTACTTTCGCTCGCTGCACCTAGGCAATATCGTCTTAACCCCGGACAACCGCTTAGGCCTGATCGACATCGCCGATCTTAAATGCCAAGGCCGCGCCTTGAGCACACCAAAGCGCCTGCGCAACTTTCAGCATATGTTGCGCTGCGAGCCGGACCAGCAATGGCTGCTGGCAAAAAATCCGGCCGAATTCTTACAGTCGTACCTCGCCAGCAGCCGTCTAAACATGGATGTATTGACCCTACAGCAAAAGCTGACCCGCACCGGAAGCGCCACACGATGAGCATCGCCCTGTCCCTCGAAAAAGCCCAAACCCGCAGCCGACAAGTATCCAACTGGCTGATTTACTACTGCCTGCCCTTCGGCTGGCTGGCCTTGCTCACCGGCATGTTCTGGATCGGCGAGCGCCCCTATTATCACAAGCTGTTTTACGCCACCCTGGCGCTGCCAACACTGCTTGCTGTCGCTCTGCAGCCCAGCCAATTAAAGCTGCTACTGCAGCAGCCCTTGATCAGACTGTTTTTGCTGTTTTCCGCTTACATCATGCTTTCGGTGTTGTGGGCCGGCACCGATGAAACCCCACTGTCCACGATCAAACGGCCGCTGTACTTGCTGATGCTGCTATTTGCCGCCTGCCTGATCAGTCTTAAGCATCCCGGCAAACTGGAGCGCATGACGCAGATTGCCGCCGTTATCGCCGTGCTGTGCGCCGGGCTGTCGTTAGGCTATTTCTTCTATGAAGGTGCCAGCGGCCGTTTCAGTGGCTATGGCGCCCTCTATAACCCACTGCTCAGCGCCCATGTGTTTGGTTTTTTCTGCGCCTACTGGCTGAGTCGCTGGTACCTGGATGAGCAGCTCACTCCCCTGCTGCCGCTGGTGGCGCTGGCGGTGTTGTGGGCGCTGCTGATTTTCACCGGTTCACGCACGCCACTGCTGGCGCTTAGTGCTTGCATCCTGTGGCTGGCGATTTGCCAATGGAAACCGCGCATCTTGCTGGTGATTGCCGCCGCAATTGGCCTAGCGCTTGCTGTGAAAGCGCTACTGAGCATGGCGGCGCCGCTGGAACTGCAAGCCGATGATTTGCTCGCCCGCGGCATGTCCTTTAGGCCGGCGATCTGGCAAGAGGTACTGCGCCAGTTGCAAGACAATCTGTGGCTGGGGCTGGGCTATACCCACCCGCAAATCTTCCCCGTTGCAGGGCACCCCATCGACCTGGCCGACACCCATAACATCGAGCTTTCCGTGCTGTTCAGCGGCGGCATCCTGGGCCTGGCGCTCTGGCTGCTGATGTATTCCTACGCCATGGTCTACGCCTGGCAACGGCGCCAGCAGCCCGCGGTGCTGATCGCTTCGACCCTGGTGGTGTTCGGCTTTTTCGCCGGACTCACCGAGGGCAGCGCGTTTTTTTCCAGGCCGAAAGAGCAATGGTTTTTGATCTGGATTCCGCTGGCGCTGCTGGCGGCGACCCGATTCAACCGCAAGTTATCCGCAGAGACAGCGCATGGGCCTACTGAAAAAACTTGAGCAGCGGCTCCGCAAAGCCTGGAAGCGCTGGCGCGGCAAGCCCGAGCTACCGCGTTTCTACCGCTCCCAGGAGCGTTTTCGCAAGCGCTACCCAAACTATCAAGTAGGTTTGGGCACCTATGGCATTCCGGTGGTGCACGATTGGAATGAAGGCACCACCCTGCGGGTCGGTAGCTATTGCTCAATCGCCGATAACGTCCGGGTGTTTCTCGGCGGCCAGCACCGCACCGACTGGGTCAGCACCTACCCTTTCCCCGAGTATCTGCCGGAAGCCCGGCACATCGAAAATTTTGGCGGCAGCCGTGGCGATGTAGTGATCGGCAGCGACGTTTGGCTGTGCTCCAACTGCACCATCCTGTCCGGCGTCACCATTGGTCACGGCGCGGTGATCGCCAGCGGTGCGCTGGTCAGCCGCGACGTGGCGCCCTATGCGGTCATGGCCGGCAATCCGGCTGAACAGGTGCGCTGGCGTTTCGATGAGGAAACCCGCGCAGCCTTGCTCGAAAGCGCCTGGTGGCAGTGGCCGGAGGCCGAGATCCGGCAGATTGTCGACAAGCTCTGCAGCAATGACCTGAGCGCCTTTATTGCCTACGCTCGCTCACGTCCGGCGAGCGGGCAAAGCCAGGCGCCACAGCGCCCTTAAGGTCTTGCGGTCCCAACTGCGCAGCGGCAGCTCGGCCAGCAACTCACGGGCCAGTTGCTTGTCTTGCCGCGCGCACTTGAGCAGCATCGAATTGCGAAAGCGCGCGCAGACCTCGTCATAGGCCGGGTGATCGCTGAACTGCGCATAGGTGCGCAGGACGTTGTCGACCATAAAGCGGTAGTTCTTGTAGGTGTTACTGCCGTGCACCCGGTATTGCGCCAGCACCTCGCCGAGGATATCGACGTAGTAGCCGGCGCGAGTGATCTTCAGCTGAATATATAAGTCTTCCAGGCGGATCAGCGGGTCAAAACCGCCGACTTTCGCCAAGGCCTCGCGGCGAAACAGTAGAGTCGGTGCCGGCGCGCCAGGCTGACGATTAAGAAACACATCGTCGAAATCCAGGCGCCGCAGTTGCAACTGCCGCGGCGCACCGCGGGAGTTGCCGGCCGCGTCGATCTCCTCGATATTGCCGGCGCAAATACCCACCTCCGGCTTACCCTGCAGATAGGCCACTTGCAGCGCCAAGCGCTGCGGCAACATCACGTCGTCCGAACCAAAAGGGGTGATCAACTCACCACGAGCGCGCGCCACAGTCTCATTGAGGGTGCGCGACAGGCCTTGGTTTTTTTGTACGCGAAAATCAAAACCATGCAGCCGTTGCAAGCGCTGAATGCGTTCGACGCTGTCATCGCTGGAGCCGTCATCGACCACCAGCAACTCGATATTGCCGTAGGTCTGCGCCAGCACGCTGGTGATGCTGGCCTCGATATAAGGCCCGTGGTTGTAGGAGGCAATAATCACGCTGACCAAAGGCTGTTCGCCGCTGCCCGCACCCGCATTCGACTCGCTCATAGCAACCCTTTCAAATAAATCCAAGACGCTGGCATAAGGCGCGCCAGCCAGTGAGCGGCGCGACTAGCGGCCAAGGTTCGGCCAACAAAGCGGCCATCCGCGCGGCCAGGTGTGCATAGCTTAACTGGGCCTCGACAAAGGCGCGGCCGGCATCGGCAATGCGTTGCGCCCGCGCGGGATCGCTGCGCAGCGCCGCTATATGTTCGCGCAGCTCGGCCAGGCAGCTGTACAGCAGCAGGTGTTCGCCCTCGCGCAGACCAATGGCCGGCTCTTCACTGCCTTGGCGCCAGGCCAGCAGTACGCAGCCACAGGCCATGGCCTCGAAGTTCTTGGCCATGTACTCGCCCAAGCCGACATCGGCGCTGACAAACAGCCGAATACGGTTAAGCATCTGCCGATAGGCATCGCCCGGCTCGGTGCGCAGCAGCTGTAACGGCTCGCTGGCGGCCAACTGCTCCAGCAGCTCTTTGCGCCCGGCATAGGCGGCGCTGGCGGTACGGCCAATAAAACCCAGTTCAATCTCACGCCGCTGGAGGTCGGCCGACTCGGGCTGCAGAAACTGCCGCGCCGGGTCGTAGCCC
>MHZN01000065.1 GCA_001830395.1 Pseudomonadales bacterium RIFCSPLOWO2_12_59_9
CGGCCGGCCGCGCCAGTACCAGAACGGCGGCTGGATCAGCTATGTGATCACCCTCGCCGGCCCGGAACCTTTGGAGGCGCGCACGGCCGCCATCGACTACCAGCATTACCTGACGCGCCAACTGCAGCCGGTGGCGGACGCCATCCTGCCGTTCGTGGGCGACGACTTCGCCACCTTGATCGGCGGGCAGCTGGGGTTGTTTTGAGCCGGGCTATAGTCATAGCCAAGGCCCAGCACCCAGCGAGTTAGGGCCCATACACAGATTGGCCCGTTCTCTGCTAAGTTACCGCCAGCGACAAGCCCCTTGCCCTCTGACCACTGACCGCTCTGAGATGCCGTGCATGCCGAAGTTTCTTAACCGCACTGCCATGAGCCTGGCTCGCCGCATTCAGGTGCAGATCGGTCTGGTGATTGCCCTGGCGATCATCGCGGTCACCTTGCTGAGCTACCAGTACAGCATCAGCAGCATGCGCAAACAGGCCCTGGAGGCGCTGAGCAATCAAGTCTCGGCGCGCACCGCGCTGGACTCCGAAATTTTCGTGCAGGCTCAGCAGAACACCTATTTATTACGCGACGAATACCTGTTGCGCCTCGAGCAAAGCGCCCAGCAAGACCCGCGCGCCGAGTTTGAACACTGGTTTGTGCGCTACCCCGACGGGCTGATTCGGGTCCGCCCGGAACTCGACGACTACAAGCACCTGCCCTCGATTTATATCCGCAGCCAAGTGACGCTGACTCCCGAGATCCGCCGCCAGGTGCTGGTGGCCTTCAAGTTGCTGCGCGAATGGGGCGCGCCGATGACCCTGCGCTATTACTCGGCCTATATCGACCTGCCGGGCATCGCGCTGATCATGTACTCGCCCTCGGTCAACTGGGGCCAGGAGTCCGACAGCAACAGCAATAACTTTGACTACCCGCCGGTGCGCAACTCAGCCCCGGACCGCAACCCGCAGCGCCTGAACAGCTGGACCGAGGTGTATTTCGACGACAAAGCCGCGATCTGGATGCTCTCCACCATCACCCCGGCCGACCAGGCAGGCCAGTGGGTCGGCACGGTCTCCCAGGACATCTCGATTGAAGCGCTGGTAAAACGCACCAGCGAACAACACAGCCAGGGCAGCTACAACCTGATCATCGACGAGAAAAACCGCCTGCTGGCCCACCCGCAACTGATGGAGAAAATCCGCAGTTCCGAAGGCAGCCTGCAACTTGCAAAACTCACCGACCCACTGCTGCAAGACGCGGCCAAACTGGCCTACGCCAGCACCAGCTGGCCCTCCGTGACAGAGTCCAGCGACGGGGATTACTACCTAGGCATCGGCCGCATCCAGGGCCCGAACTGGTACTCGATCAGCGTTTATCCCAAGACCGAACTGGCCGAAAAAGCCTTTGCTTCGGCCGGTGCAATTTTACTCGCCGGCTTAGCCGGGCTGGCCATCGAACTGCTGCTGTTGGCCTGGATTATTCGCCGCCAAGTGGCCAAGCCGTTGGGGTTATTACAGAGTGCCGTGCAGTCAATCGCCGCGGGCGAGTTGAACGTTAAACTGCCCAGCGAGCGGCACGATGAGCTGGGCGAGCTGGCCGACAATTTTGCCGATATGGTGGAAAAACTCCGCGCCCGCGACTTGGCCCTCACCGCCCGCGCCAGTGAGCTGGAGCTGGAGATTCAACACCGCCAAGCCGCCGAAGCCGCGCGGCTGCGCTTGTCGGATCGCCTGGCGATTGCCACCGAGGTCGCCGGCTTAGGAGTTTGGGAGTGGGATCACAGCAACCAACAAGCCTACTGGGATGCGCAAACCTTTCGCCTCTACGGTCTTGAACCCTTCAGCCTCAAGGCCTCAGAGCGAATCTGGTTAGACATGGTCGTACCAGACGACCGCAAACGTGTACTGCACGCTATCCGTGAGGGCATCAATGGGCCGCTGTCACGTTATGACATTGAATATGGCTTGGTCTGGGCCAATGGCGAGGTGCATTACCTGTCGTGCATTTGCCATATTGGGTTCGATCGAAATGGCAACCCCACCCGCCTAACCGGTGTGCAGATCGACATCACCGAACGCAAACTGGCCGAGCAACGTATTTTGCACATGGCCACCCACGACTCGCTCACTGGCCTGGCCAACCGCATGCTGTTGACCGACCGTTTGCAGCAGGCGCTGTTGAGCAATGCGCGCAAGTCGCAGATGAGCGCGCTGCTGTTTATCGACCTCGACCATTTCAAGCAAATCAACGACACCCTCGGCCACAGCATTGGCGATGAATTATTGAAATTTGTCGGCAATACCCTGCAAAACCTGGTGCGTAAATCCGACACCGTGGCGCGCCTGGGCGGCGATGAATTTGTCTTGCTGCTGCCGCACGTCGAGGGCTGCGAGGCGGCCATTCTGGTCGCCGACAAAATCATCCAGGCCCTGGCCGACACCCTGCATATCGAAGGCGCCAGCTTCACCATCAGCCCGAGCATCGGCATCAGCCTGTACCCCGACGACGGCCTCGACGCCGAGACCCTGCTGCGCAATGCCGACATCGCCATGTACCGCGCCAAAGCCCGCGGGCGTAACAACTATCAGTGCTACACCGCCGACATGGGCGAGGTTGCCGCCGAAGTCATGCGCCTGGAAGTGGCGTTGCGACAGGCCGTCGAACACCACGAATTCGAGCTGTACTACCAACCCAAGGTGGCGGCAGACAACCAGCGGATCATCGGCGCCGAAGCGCTGATCCGCTGGAACCGCGAAGGCCAGGGGCAGATGCCGCCGGATAAATTCATCCCCTTTGCCGAGCAACGCAACCTGATGCTCGGCATCGACCAATACGTGCTACGCCAGGCCTGCAGCCAACTGCGCCAATGGCTGGACGCCGATGTGCCGGCGCTGCCGGTGGCGGTCAATTTGTCGTCCGGGCATTTTGGCCGGGAGTGGCTGCTACAAGAGATTCAGGCCCTGCTGGTGGAGTTCGCGCTGCCGGCCCAACTGCTGCAACTGGAGGTCACCGAAGGCCTGTTGCTGCAAGAGAGCGAAACCGTGTACTTGAACCTGATCGGCCTGCGCCAGATGGGGATCAAAATCAGCCTGGACGACTTTGGCACCGGCTATTCATCGCTGTCCTACCTGCACCGTTTCCCGGTCGATCAGCTGAAAATCGACCGTTCCTTTATCAGCAAACTCAGCGCCGCCGACCACGATGCCCCACTGGTCAGCGCCATCATCGGCATCGGCCACAGCCTGAATTTATCGGTCATCGCCGAAGGGGTGGAAACCTGCGAACAGGCCGAACTGCTGCAACGCCTGGAATGCGATGAGCTGCAGGGCTACTACTTCTCCCGGCCGTTACCGGCACAGGACTACGCCAATAAACTGTTGGAGCAATAGCACTCGGTCTGCGGGCCTATGCGCGGTTTATTCAAGCGTCAGCCCGCGTCCGCGCTCATGGTGAGACTCCCTTCAGGAGAGTCCCATGCGCTCACTCAGCCGCTACCTTTATGCCCCCTGTTTCTGCTTCGGCTTCATCGCTCTAGCGACCTGGTTGATCGCTTACCGACAGCTGCCCGCTTGGTTACTGCTGCCCCTGCTCGCCGCCGCCATCGGCCTGTCGTTTCTGCTCGAAGCCTGGCTGCCTTATCAAGCTGACTGGAACCGCCCGCACCACGACCGTTGGCGCGACGCGCTGCACGCCGGGGTCAACGAAGGCCTCAATCTGCTCGGGATTGCCAGCATTCCCCTACTGGCCGGCTGGTTACCGGCCAGCACAGTCTGGCCCAGTGCCTGGCCTGTGTGGCTGCAGCTGTTGTTGGCGATCACAGTGGCCGATCTCGGAATCACCTTGGTGCATTACCTGAGCCACCGCAACGCACTGCTCTGGCGGCTGCATGCAGTGCACCATAGTGTGCGGCGACTGTATGGTTTCAATGGCCTGATGAAGCACCCACTGCACCAGGCACTGGAAGCCACTGCGGGTACCCTGCCCTTGCTGCTCGCCGGCCTGCCGCAGCAGATCGCGGCATTGCTGGCATTCGCCATCGCCATCCAACTGCTACTGCAGCACAGCAACGTGGACATGCGCTGCGGAAAGCTCAGCCTGCTGTTCGCTTGGGCGCCCGTGCACCGCTTTCATCACCTGAAATACGGCCGCGCCGGCGATGTCAACTTTGCCCTGTTTTTCTGTGTCTGGGATCGCCTGCTGGGAACCTCGTTTCAGCACGTCGGCTATCGACTCGACAGCCAAGACCTCGGCATCGGCGACCGTACGAATTACCCAGATGCTTACCTGGCCCAATTGTTTGCGCCCTTCCGCAACCAACGCCCCAATCAGCCCACGCCCGAATTGCCGGCTGCTCTGCGCCAACCGCTACCGCTCTCAGTCGAGCAGACGTAGGCGCAGGTGCCGCAACGTGCGATCGGCACGGATGCCGAACATGCTGCGCACCGTGCGGGACAGATGCGCCGAATCGGCAAATCCAGCGGCATGGGCCGCGTGGGTGAGGTTGGCACCTTGCATGGACAGCGCCAAGGCCAGCCGCAAACGCCGCCACAGCACCAAACGGCGCACCGACAGGCCAATCTGCTCGGCAAACAGCCGCTCCAGCTGACTCAGAGACACGCCCGCCTCAGCAGCCAGTTCGACTGCGCTGACCTTCGCCTCAAGCAGTTGATCCAGTGCGGCCAACGCCTGCGCGATGCGCGGCTCGGGCTCACGGCGTACGACCCGCGCCATGCACTGCGCCACATTCGGCAGATTCGCCGCGACCCCCGCTAGACTCCGGCGCAGCTCATCCGCCGCGAAGGCCAGCGGTTCGGCATACACCGCCACCAGCGGTTGCTGGGAATCGACAAAGGCATGCGGCTGCATCGACTCGATGCAGATGCAGGCGCCGCTAAGCGGCGTACCCTGCAAGCGCAGGCGTAATGGCGCGTCCACCGCCAGGACTAGCTGATGGGCATAGTGCGCATGCTCCGAGGTATCGCCGCTGGCGCCGGCGAACAGGGCAAAGTCCCGCGCCAACCACAATTCACCCTGCCAATGTTGTTGCGTCTTCACCGCTCGCCCCTCTGCCACCCGGCCAGCAGAAATAACCCGGCCGCCGGGGAAAATCCATCATTACGGCAGAATCACCAGCGCCTTGGCTCAGTGCCCAGCCACTGCGGCTGACGGTTCTGCGGTAACCCGGCGCCACCTTCACGCCAACGCCACCTGTGGTTTCGGCTGACGAAACACCAGCAGATTCCCCAGCATAACCAACACCAGGCCGCCCAGCGCTAGCGGCGTCCATTGGTAGCCTTCCAGCACGGTCGAGATATTCAGCGCCACCAGCGGGAACAGCACGGTGCAATAGGCGGCGCGTTCCTGGCCGAGGCGCCCGACCAGGGTCAGGTAGGCGGTAAAGCCAATCACTGAACCGGGAATCGCCAGGTACAGCAGCGAGCAGACGTAGCGCTGATTCCACTCAAAGTTCAGCGGCGTGCCACTGACCAGGCAATAACCGCCGAGCAGCAGCGCGCCATAAAACATGCCCCAGGCATTGGTACTCAGCGGGCGAAAACCGGCCTGTTGCTGCAGGCTGGAGAGCAGGTTGCCGGCGGCAAAACACAGGGTGCCGGCCAATGCCAGGGCCAAGCCCAGCCAGGTCTCACGGCTGGCGCTGTGGCCAGCCAACTCCGGCCAGAACAACAGGGCCAACCCCAGTAGCCCCAAGCCGCCACCGGCCAGCACATTGGCCGCCAACCGGCGGCGAAACACCAGCCGCGCACTCAGGGCATTCCACAGGGTGGCGGTGGAAAACACCACGGCGATCAGGCCGCTGGGAATCCACTGGCTGGCCGTGTAGAAACACAGAAAATTCAGGCTGAACAGGCACAGGCCCTGGGCCATGCACAGCAGTTGCGCGCGGCGATCGAGACGCTGCAAGCGCCGGCTCAGCAGCAACAGAGCAAACAGCACCAGCGCCGCCAAGGCAAAGCGATAGGTGATGGACGCGGCCAGAGCCACCTCGCCAATTTGCATCTTAATGGCGATCCAGGTGGTGCCCCAGATCAGTACGGTCAGCACATACAACGACAGGTTCATGCTCAGGCTCCCTAGCTCAGACTGCCAGTCTGGCGCGAGCCTGCGCAGGGCACTTGCATAAACTTGCGCTTATTTAATGCCCAGGGCTGGCAGCCACAAGTTGAGGGGGTAGCATTAGCCCTAAGCACCGTCTCGCCGAAGAACCCGCATGCCCGAGCTTGCCCACTTTCAAGTGTTCCAAACCCTCAGCCGTTCGCGCGCCCAGCTCGAGCGCAGCGCGGCCATGGGCGAGGGAATTGCCGCGGCCATCTGGTCCAACGCCCACGATGCCACCGGCTACAGCACCCCCGGCCACCACACCATCGGCTGTTACCTGGGCGGCGGTTTGGGCACGTTCAGGCGCGATCAACCGAGCCTGAAAGGCGCCCCCGACAAGCTCTGCATCCTGCCCGCCGAGCACCAGTCGGCCTGGGTGGTGAACGGCGAGCTGCGCTTTATGCACCTGTATTTTGACGTCGAGCAGTACGCCCTCGGCGCGCTGCGCTTGCTCGACAAGGAACCCCGCGAAGTGCAGCTGCGCGAACGGACTTTTATCGACGAGCCGCTGCAGAGCGCGCGGTTTCGCGCCCTCACCCAGCTGGACTGGCACGAGCCGGCCGAACGCCTGCTGTGCTCCAGCCTGGCCAACGCCATACTCGACCACAGCCTGCTCAGCCACAGCGGCCGGCGCTTCGATCTGCAGGTGAAAGGCGGGCTGGCGGCGCACCAGCGCAAGGGCTTGATCGACTACATCGAGCAGCACCTCGACCAGCCACTGAGCATCGATCAGCTGGCGCAATCGGTGGCCTTGTCGCCCTATCACTTCGCCCGCATGTTCAGCTTAAGCTTCGGGGTGGCGCCGCACCGCTATGTGCTCAGCCGCCGCCTGCAGCGTGGCGCCCAGCTGCTACGGCACAGCCGCCTGGCGGTTGGCGAGATCGCCCTGGCCTGCGGTTTTGCCAGCGCCAGCCACTTCAGCAACCGCTTTCGCGCCAGCTTTCAGGCCACCCCTGGGCAGTATCGTTTAACGCTGGGCAGTTAAACCGCACGCGCCCCGCGGCTGTGGCAATATTGACGGCTTTGCAGCCAGCCAGCAGTGTCATGAGCAAACTCTCGCACGCCCCAATGAGGCAGCCCTGATGGCCCTGGATATTCTCCAGCTGCGCCAGGCGGACTGGTGCGCGACCATCGGCAGTGGCGATTTGCAGCGCGGCTTGAGCTATGCCAAACAAGCCCGCAGCCGCTTGCTGAGCTTGGACAACTGCACCCTCTCGGCCTGCTGCGACGGCTCGGCCGGGCGGGTCTATCGCCAGCATATTCAACTGCATGCGCAAGCCGACAGCTGGCGCGTCGATGGCCGTTGCAACTGCCCGGTCAGGTTCAACTGCAAGCATGTGGTCGCCGCCCTGCTGACCCTTGAGGCGCAGCAACAGGCCGGTCTGCCGCCGCCCCGCTCGACCCTCAACAGCGCCCTGGCTGCCAACCCCGGCAGCGCCATTGCCAACAGCGGCCCGGCCATCAGCGAGCAACGCCTGGAAGGCCTGCAACCGCAGCCGCTGCTGATTCTCGGCAGCCAGGTACGCATGCACTTTGACGGGCGCAAAGGCCGCATGCACGAGCAAACCCTGCACCGCGCCGCCCTGGCCTTCGACTATCAGGGCGTGCGTACCTTCGGCAAACCGGCCAAAGACCTGCTGCTGCGACAAGGCCCGAGCAGCAACCTGCGGATCATCCGCGATGGCGCCGCCGAGAACCGCCTGCGCCAACGCCTGGAACAGACCGGCCTGCAGATTGCCTTGCGCCAGAGCGAGGCCTTACCCGCCGATGCCGGTGAGCACTTTGAGCTGGGCAGCGACGCCGCCTGGTTGCGCTTTGTCGAACAGCAATTACCGCCACTGCGCGCCGAGGGCTGGCAGATCGAGATGCAGCCCGAGTTCCAGTTCAATCTGCTGACGATTGACGACTGGTACGCCGAAGTGGAGGAAGCGCCGAGCCTGGACTGGTTCGACCTGGAGCTAGGCATCGAGGTCGAAGGCCAGCGCATCAGCCTGCTGCCGATTCTCTTGCAGGCGATCCGCCATACGCCCTGGCTGCTCAATGGCAGCGCCCTGACTCAACGCCCGGATGAAGAACTGCTGCTGGTCAAACTGCCGCACCGCCAGCAACGGGTGGCGCTGCCGCTGGCCCGCTTGAAACCTTTGCTGGCCAACCTCGGCGAACTGTTTCTGGAGCACGCCAGCGTTCCCGGCGAAGACCACAAGCACCTGCGCCTGGCCCGCGCCGACGCCGCCCGCCTGCACGACCTGGCCCAGGGCCCGGCACTCAGCTGGCAAGGCGGGGAGCGCCTGCGCGGTTTTGCCCAGCGCCTGCAACAGCTGCCCAGCCATGACCAGCAAGCTCCCGAAGGCTTGCTCGCCCAGCTGCGCCCCTACCAGTTGCAAGGTCTGGCCTGGATGCAAAGCCTGCGCGAGCTACAGGTCGGCGGCGTGCTGGCCGATGACATGGGCCTGGGCAAAACATTGCAAACCCTGGCCCATATCCTCGCCGAGAAAAACGCCGGGCGCCTGACCCAGCCGGCGCTGATCATCATGCCCACCAGCCTGATCCCCAACTGGCAGGACGAAGCCGCGCGCTTCACCCCGCAGCTTAAGGTCCTGGCGCTGTACGGCAGCAAACGCCGGGCGCTGTTTGCGCGCATGGCCGAGCACGACATCATCCTCAGCACCTATGCGCTGCTGCCCCGCGACCTGCCACTGCTGGCGCAGCAAGCCTTCAGCCTGCTGGTGCTGGATGAGGCGCAAAACATCAAAAACCCGCGCAGCAAAGCGGCGCTGGCCGCCGGCCAACTGCAGGCCCGGCAACGCCTGTGCCTGAGCGGCACGCCGCTGGAGAATCACCTCGGCGAACTCTGGTCGCTGTTTAACCTGCTGATGCCCGGCTGGCTCGGCGACAGCAAAAGCTTCAGTCGCCACTACCGCACACCGATCGAGAAACTCGGTAATGAACAACGCCTGGTGCATTTGCAGGGGCGGATCAAACCCTTCCTGCTGCGCCGCACCAAGGAGCAAGTCGCCCCAGAATTACCGCCAAAAACCGAGATCACCCACTGGGTCGAACTGACGCCAACCCAACGGGATCGCTATGAAACCCTGCGCCTGGCGATGGACCAGAAAGTCCGCGCCGAGATCGCCCGCCAAGGCCTGGCCCGCAGCCAGATAGTGATACTCGAAGCCCTGCTACGGTTGCGCCAATGCTGCTGCGACCTGCGCCTGCTGGGTGATGAGGCGGCCACGTTCAGCAGCCACGACTCTGGCAAGCTCAACGCCCTGCTGGAAATGCTCGACGAACTGGTCGCCGAAGGCCGCCGCGTGCTGCTGTTCTCGCAGTTCACCTCGATGCTCAGCCTGATTGAGACCGAGTTACAGGCCCGGCAAATCAGCTACCTGAAACTCACCGGCAGCACCACCGACCGGCGCACCCCGGTGGCGCAGTTCCAGGCAGGCTTGGCCTCGGTCTTCTTGATCAGCCTGAAAGCCGGCGGCTCGGGCCTCAACCTCACCGCCGCCGATACCGTGATCCACTTCGACCCCTGGTGGAACCCCGCCACCGAAGCCCAGGCCAGCGACCGCGCCTACCGCATCGGCCAGGACAAACCGGTGTTCGTCTACAAACTCATCGCCCGTGGCAGCCTGGAAGAGAAAATCCAGCAACTGCAACAGAGCAAAGCCCGCCTCGCCAGCGGCCTGCTCGACAGCAGCGACTTGGGCCAGTTGCAGCTTGGCGAAGACGAACTGCGCGCGCTGTTTGCCCCGCTGGGCGCGGAGTAAACAAGGGATTGCCGTTAAGGTTTAGCTGGCGGTGTGGCCTGCACTCTGCGCCGCAGTGATCTGCATCAGCCAGGCAGACGAGGCAGCCATGGCCACCGCGCTTATTACACCGGCTAAAAGTCGCACGCAAATGACAAACCAAAGGCCTGCGTCCATGGCCATCGCTCCCAGACATAGGGCAGTGCCTAGCATTGCTACGCGGCATAGCATGGGAGCCATTTTTGCGCTGGACGATGTGACGAGCAGCGCCCCGAGCAAATAGCCCAGATAATTAGCCGTGGCGACAAATGAGCCGCTGCTTAAAGTTAAGGCCCCATCAGCCACCATCATTGGGTAAAGTTCCGTGCAGGCAAAGCGCCAAAACCCCATGCCGACGGCTAGTATCAACGCAGCCGCCAGGGCTGGTGAAAATATATAGGTCGACATGAAGTTGAGAAGCCTCATTACTTCAAGACTAAATATAATGGATTAGCCGCCTCTTGCAGACAATTATAAAATATGCAAATGCCCGCATCTAAAGACACAGATCATATAGAATTACCCACTAACGCCTGATGGCTTTTTATGAAGCTATACTTACATACCAACAGGAGAGACACCCACTATATAAAACTCAAAAAACACATATAAGCTCACCCGCACAGCGATAGATCAAAGCCCACACCAATACCGACTCAAGCATATAATAATTTGTCGGTATTTTATATGACGGCATTAAGGATTCGATGCTAGCCTTGATTCGATCATGGATAATTTCAAGCACAACGATATCAATTCGATGGGCTTTATTTTCACCTTGATTTTTATGTTTACTGCCAGGAGCACCCCGCGTGACAACAAGTACCCGATTCGCAGTAGCCGTACATATACTCACAGGGCTCGCTGTTCACGAGAACGTACCGCTGACCTCGGAAATTATTTCAAGAAGCGCAAGCACCAATCCATCGGTGATCCGCAGAATCATGTCCACGCTGAATGAGGCTGGATTTTCCCACTCCCAGCTGGGTAAAGGTGGTGGCGCTCTGTTAGCTAAACCGGCCGATCAGATTACGTTGCTTGATGTATTTCGCGCGGTCGAAACGGCTTCAATTTTTGCCCTACATAGAACGGCGCCTGATGTTGGCTGCGCAATTGGGAAATATATTCAGCCGATCCTGCAAGAGAAAATGGATATTGCCACTGCTGCGTTAGAACTAGAGCTAAGTAAAGTGACGATTGCCGATATCGCCGCGCAAATCGAAGAGAGCGGGCGGGTCTGCCCAGATTTAATTGCCAGCCTCAACAAAACCAGAGTTTGAATCTTCAACTAAAGCTCTGGAAGCTTTGAAATTGCCTGCCTATATCCCAGTAGCGATTGAACGACGACTTGAGCCTGCGCCGTTCCACCGCTCGACCAGAAAGTTGCTATGCCGGCATTAGTGCAGGGCGCCAGCATATTCAACGCGCAGATCTTCCGCTTAAGTTCCTCAACCACCGCCGCGGAAGGGTCTACGACTTGCACTCCAGATCCAGCTACCGCTTGGATTGCATCAGTAAGAAACGGGTAATGGGTACAGCCCAACACCAGAATATCGGCCCCTTTCGATAACGCCGGAGTCAGCAGGTTCGTAAGAAGATGGTGCACCTCAGGGGATACCAGATCAGCCGACTCGACTCGTTCTGCCAGGCCGGGGCAAGGTACGAAAATCACCTCAACCTCACCCGCAACCCGATTGCGCAGACGCTGCAGACTCTCACTGCTCAGCGTCCTGGTGGTGGCCATTACCGCAATGACCCCGCTCTTAGTCATTGCCACAGCGGGCTTGATTGCCGGCTCGATAGCGATAATCGGGATATCAAAAGTCTCGCGAAGCCTGTTCACTGCGACCGTTGTGATGGTGTTGCAGGCAATGACAACGGCCTTGCATCCCTGCCCTACCAGGAAGGCAATCACTTGCGCCGACCTTTCGGCTATCCAAGCTTCGCACTTGTCGCCGTAGGGTGCATAACCGGAGTCCGCCACGTAGATAAGGGCTTCATTGGGCAGCTGTTCACGAATAGTCCTAAACAGAGACAGGCCACCCACTCCGGAATCAAGGACACCAATAGGCTTGGATTGATCCACGCTTACCTTACTCCAAAACTGTTTAGGGCCATTTGCACAAACCTGCCGATCTTAACGCTCAAGACTTTCAGCCAATTTTACCGGCTTGCGGCCAAGCAGATTTGCCAGGCGGCGCTTAAAACCAGGGAGCGCATGCAGCAGCAGCATGGCGAGCGCACCGGCCAGCATGCCCCAGAAGGCCGAGCCAATGCCGAACATGGTCAGGC
>MHZN01000066.1 GCA_001830395.1 Pseudomonadales bacterium RIFCSPLOWO2_12_59_9
CGACAAACACCGCCACGCTGATCGCCATGCAGCGCTGCCCGGCCGCGCCGCAACTGGCGCCGACCAGGTTACTGAGCACCTGCTCCTTGTTGGCGTCGGGCATGATCACCATATGGTTCTTGGCCCCGGCGAAGGCTTGCACGCGCTTCAGGTGGGCGGTGCCGGTACGGTAGATGTGCTGGCCGACCGGCACCGAGCCGACGAAGGAGATGGCGCGGATGTCCGGGTGGGTGAGCAATGTGTCGACCTGCTCGCGACCGCCGTGCAGCACTTGCAGCACGCCTTTGGGGGCGCCGGCTTCGATAAACAGCTCGGCCAGGCGATTGGGCGTTAGCGGGTCTTGCTCGGAGGGCTTGAGGATAAAAGTATTGCCGGCGGCGATGGCCAGCGGAAACATCCACAGCGGAATCATCGCCGGGAAGTTGAACGGGGTGATCCCGGTGCACACGCCCAGTGGCTGAATCCAGCTGGCGGTGTCGATACCACGGGCGACGTTTTCGACCGTCTCGCCCATCATCAGGCTGGCGATGTTGGCGGCCTGCTCGACCACCTCGATGCCGCGCCAGACGTCACCTTTGGCGTCGGCGAAGGTCTTGCCGGTTTCCTGGGCGAGAATCTCGGCCAGCTCGTCGTGGTGTTCTTTGAGCAGATGCTGATAACGCAGCATCAACCGTGCGCGCTCTGACACCGGCACTTCGCGCCAGCTGAGAAAGGCCAACTTGGCGCTGGCAATCGCCATTTCGATCTCTTCATGGGTGGCTTTGGGCGCCAGCGCCAGCACTTGCTGGGTGGCCGGATCGGTCACTTCGATCAGCTCTTTGGAATGGCTCTCGCGCCACTGGCCATCGATCAGTTGCAGAACTATTTTGCTCATCTTGTGCTCCAGTGACTGAGAGTTTTTGCGCGTCTGCAGGTTTTATAGCGCGCAATGCTTGAGCTGTGGATTGACGATCTTGGTCTTTAGATGGACGATCTTGGCATTAGTCTCGAGTGGTAAACGCCGTATGAATGATTTGGTCGAGACATCCGGTTGGCCGCTGCCGACTAACGGCCTGCGTTTCATTACCCCACCGCGGCTGCGCCGGGTGCTGGCCGGTCATCCGCTGACCAAGGGCTGCTATCCGCTGGCCATGGGCTTTTATCCCGAGGCTCACGGCCATCAGATGCAGCGCGCCACGCCGGACGATCACCTGCTGATTTATTGCCGTGCGGGCTGTGGTTGGGTGCAGCTGGGCGATGAGCGCTTGGCGGTGGGTGGTGGTGATCTGTTGCTGCTGCCCAAACAGCTGGCCCACAGCTATGGGGCGGACAGCCAGCGGCCCTGGACCTTGCACTGGGTGCATTTTGACGGCGAGCTGGTGGCGGATTTTTTGCGCCCGCTGGCTAAGACGGCGTTGCACCACATCGGTCTGCAGCCGCGCTTGCTGGCGGACTTTGACGCTTTGCTGGCGGTGCATAAACAAGGCTTGAGCCTGCCGCATTTTGTGCATGCCGCGCAGCAGTTGCAGGCGATTCTCACCTCGCTGGCCGTGCTGCCGGCGCGGGCCAAGCTCAAGTCCGGGCGGGTGCTGGATGTCGAGGCGGTGCAGGCGGTGATGCGCGCCCATCTGCACGGCAGCTTGAACCTCGATCAGCTGGCGGCGCAGTTCAAATTGTCACGCTTTCACTTTGCCAAAACCTACCGGGCGGTCAGTGGCCGGGCGCCGATCGAGGATTTTATCCAGCTGAAAATGGCCCACGCCTGCCGGCTGCTCGACGAGGGTAGCCAGGGCATAGCCCAGGTGGCGCAGCAGCTGGGCTATGAGGATGTGTATTACTTCTCGCGGCTGTTTCGTCAGGTGGTCGGCATGGCGCCCAGTCATTACCGGGCGCTGCACCAGGGCTGATGCCTTGACTTGCCCGGGGCGCTTGTCTAGCGTGCGGCCTTCTTTGGGTGTGGCGATGAGTTTGGGTATGAGTGCTGAGGTGGATCGGGTCAAGCTTGAAGCTGGCTGGAAGGCGGCCCTGCAGGGCGAGTTTGAGCAGCCCTATATGCGCCAGTTAGCGGAGTTTTTGCGCACGCAAAAGGCTGCCGGCAAGGTGATTTTTCCGCCGGGGCCGCTGATTTTTAATGCCCTGAACCTGACCCCGCTGAGCCAGCTGAAAGTGGTGATTCTCGGTCAAGACCCCTATCACGGCCCCGGCCAAGCCCATGGCCTGTGCTTCTCGGTGCAGCCTGGGGTGCCAACGCCACCGTCGTTGTTGAATATCTATAAAGAGCTCAAGCGCGACCTGAATATCGACATTGCCGCCCACGGCTGCCTGCAACATTGGGCCGAGCAGGGGGTGCTGTTGCTCAATACCACCCTGACGGTGGAGCAGGCCGATGCCGGTTCCCACGCCAAGGCCGGTTGGCAGCATTTCACCGATCGGGTCATTGAAGTGGCCAGTGCCAGCAAGGAAAACCTGGTGTTTCTGCTCTGGGGAGCCCATGCGCAGACCAAGGAAAAACTCATCGACGCCAGCAAGCATCTGGTGCTGAAGTCGGTGCATCCATCGCCCTTGTCGGCCTATCGCGGCTTTATCGGTAACGGTCATTTCAGCCGTACCAATAAGTTTCTCCAGCAGAATGGCCTGACGGCCATCGATTGGCGTTTGCCGCCAATCGCGACCGCTATTTAGCCACTGCTTATTGCAACATGCCCATGGCTGCTTCCATGGCGGCCGAGAGGTCTTCGTCCTCGTGCATGTCTTTGCTGGGGTCAAGGCCCAGCTTGGCGAACGCCGGAATCTGGCTCCAGTCGAGCTTGGTGTAGGGGTGCTCGGTACCTATGTAGCTTTGCAGGGTGGCGACCTGAACTATGTCGACATAGTCGACCTTGGGCGAGTTGCGGGTGAAGTCCAGGTATTGGCTGGGGACTATCGCCAGCTGCTCGGGGAAGGCCCAGGTGCGCAGTATCTTGTCGCCGATGATCGGGTGAATCTGCTCGATCACGTGGTTAAGGCTGATGGAGTCGGCGAGCAGGTCGTTGTGGTCTTCCGCATACGCCAGAATCGGCAGGGCGCCAATCTGGTGGATCAGCCCGGCCAGGGTCGCTTGGTCCGGCATCAGGCGGGTGAACTGCTTGCACAGTACATGGCAGATGCCGGCGATCTCGGTGCTCTTGGCCCACATCTCACGCATTTTGCGGTCGACCACGTCGGAGGTGGCCTGGAACATCTGCTCCATCGCCAGGCCGATGGCGAGGTTACAGGTGTAGTTGATGCCGAGGCGGTTGATGGCCATCTGCAGGTCGGTGATTTCCTTGCTGGTGCGCAGCAAGGGGCTGTTGACCACCTTGATGATCCGCGCGGTGAGGGCCGCATCATTGCCGATCACCTTGCTCAGTTGCTGGGTGCTGATGTTCGGGTTTTCGGCGGCTTCACGAACCTTGAGCGCTACCTCCGGCAGGGTTGGCAGTACCAGTTCGTCGTTTTCGATGGCCTGGATCAGGTCCTGTTGGACTTTGTCGGCAAGTTTGCTCATCTCGGCTCTCATGTGCTGGCGGGCGGTTAAGCGGGTCGCCATATCAAGGTAATAGTCAGCAGTGTAGTGCTCAGCAATGGTCTAGCGCTGAATCTCACGGTCAGAATCTAATGTGTAGGGTAGCTCCAAGCGTTGCAGTGCGCTGCCTTCGAGGCTGGCCAGGTGAATGCGGCCATCATTGAGGGCGTCTTCCTGCAGCACGGCCAAAAGTTCGACGCCGTCGCCGGCCTGGGCCGCCAATACCACTTCACCGACGCTGCTGGCGTGAATCGGTGAAAAAATTGGCGTGGCGACGTCGGGGATGTGATTGCCGATAAGGCTCAGGCGGTACAGGCGGCGCTTTAGCTTGCCCAGGTACTGCATGCGCGCGACGATTTCCTGGCCGGTGTAACAGCCTTTTTTGAAGCTGACGCCGCCGAGGGCCTGCAAATTGATCATCTGTGGAATAAAGGTCTCGCGGCTGGCGCCGAAGACTTGGCCGATGCCGGCCCGTACTTGTGCCAGCAGCCAGCTATTGAGCGGGGCGGCTGTCAACTGCGCGGCCAGTTGCGCCTGCAGTCGTTCGGCACTGGCGCTGGGCGCCCAGAGTTCACTGCGGCCATCGCTCAGGCGCACGGCCAGCAGTTCGCCGTGGCGGGCGATGCTGTCGCTGGCCTCGGCCAGTTCCAGGCCGAGGCTGGCCAGTACGGCGTCGCCGCCGTGCAGGCCGAAGCGCACCCAGAGGGCGCTTTCGTCGGTTAACTTGGACTTGGAAAACACCGCGTATTTTTGCAGCTCGGCCAGTTGTTCGGCCAACAGCTCAGTGGCCATGGCTAGCAGGTAGCCATCGCCCTGTTGAAGAATACGAAAACTGGAGAGCATCCGGCCTTTTGGGGTGCAGCGCGCGCCCAGGCTGGCGTTGTGCTCATCGAGGTAATTGAGGTTGCAGGTCAGCTGGCCCTGCAACAACTTGTTGGCGTCGGGGCCGCGTACGGCCAGCAGCCCTTCGTGGCTCAAAGCGCAGAAGAACGCGGAGTCGGTATGCGCCGAGTCGGTGGAAACTAAGTCGGTAAACGCGAGGTCGGCCATTGGGTTCGCAAAATAAAGTCAGGGTGGTCATCATAGAGTGCTGCCGCTGGCTTGTCAGCGGGTGCAGGCAAGAGCCTGGCATCGTTATAATGCCGCTCTATTCAAACTGTGTGAAAACTACTGCGCTCGGTTATGCCGCGTTAAAAACAAGCTCGGACTGCTCATTTACAATTCGTAAACTCCGCGTCCTTGCTTGTTTTGACTGCGCTTCGCTTGCCCTGCGGGCCAACCTTAGGTTGTTACTCCGCTTCGCTGCGTTGCGCCTTGCCTACCCTTCGCTCGCTACGGTTTCACACAGTCTGTATTTTTGTTTTTAAGCTAATGCTCACTCTCGAGGAACTGCTGCATGGTCGATGCGACTGAACTCAACCGGCTGTTTTGGCATAGCCGGCGCGGCATGCTGGAATTGGACGTGCTGTTGGTGCCTTTTGTCCGTGAGGTGTTTCCAACTTTGGATGAAGCCAACCAGCAGCGTTATCGCCAACTGTTGACCTGTGAAGACCAGGACATGTTCGGCTGGTTTATGCAGCGTGATGAGCCGGATGATCCGGAACTGAAAGTGATAGTTCGGATGATTCTGGACCGTGTCCAGCCCAAGTAAGGTCTTCGAATGCTACTGGCAGGCCTCGCGCTTGTTGCTGGCAGGCTATCTGCTGACGCTGATATTGGCGTTGCTGGCGTTAGTGCTGGCCGCGTTGCCGCTGTGGGCACAGCTATTGGGTGGCGTGTTTGCGCTGCTGCACGCAGCCTGGTGTGTGCCGCGGCAGATTCTGCTCGGCTCGCCCCAGGCGTTCACCGGTGTGCGTCATGATGCGGCCGGCTGGCAGTTGTTTAATGCCGCGCTGGGCTGGCAGGCGGTGCAGTTGCGGCCCAGCAGCCTGGCGTTGCCTCTAGTTGTGGTGTTGCACTTTCGCCTGGTCGGCGAGCGCCGGGTGCGCGGCCTGTGCATCCCCTGCGATGCACTCAAGCACGACCTGCACCGGCGCTTGCGGCTGCAGTTGAAGTTCAGTCGACGTAGGTGGGCGGCACTAAAATAGTGTCGCGGGCCTCGCTCAGTTGCTCGGGATAGTCGAGGGTGTAATGCAAGCCGCGACTCTCGTGACGCTGCATGGCCGAGTGGATCATCAGCTCGGCGACTTGTGCCAGGTTACGCAACTCGATCAGATCGCGGCTGACCTTGTAGTTGCTGTAGAACTCATCAATTTCATCCAGCAATAAACGCACGCGGTGCTCGGCCCGTTGCAGGCGTTTGTTGGTGCGCACTATGCCGACGTAGTCCCACATGAAGCGCCGCAGCTCGTCCCAGTTGTGCGCAATGATCACGTCCTCGTCCGAGTCGGTCACCTGGCTGGCGTCCCAACCCGGCAGGGTGGGTGGCGGGGCGACCAGATCCAGTTGCTGGCAAATATCCGCCGCCGCCGAACGGGCGTAGACGAAGCACTCCAGCAGCGAGTTGCTGGCCATCCGATTGGCGCCATGCAGACCGGTGAAACTGGTTTCGCCTATGGCATAGAGGCCTGGAATATCGCTGTGCCCGGCTTGGTCGACCAGTACGCCGCCGCAGGTGTAATGCGCCGCGGGTACCACCGGAATCTGCTGGGTAGTGATGTCGATACCAAAGGTCAGGCAGCGCTCGTAAACGGTGGGAAAGTGCGCTTTAACGAACTCGGCCGGTTTGTGGCTGATGTCCAGGTACACGCAGTCAATCCCTAAGCGTTTCATCTCGTGGTCGATGGCGCGCGCGACTATGTCGCGCGGAGCCAGTTCGGCGCGCGGGTCGAAGCGCTGCATAAAGCGCTGGCCATTGGGTAGTTTGAGCAGGGCGCCTTCGCCGCGCAGGGCTTCGGTGACCAGAAAGCTTTTGGCTTGCGGGTGGTACAGGCAGGTCGGGTGAAACTGATTGAATTCCAGGTTGCCCCCCCGGCAGCCCGCGCGCCAGGCCATGGCAATGCCATCGCCGCAAGCCCCGTCGGGATTGCTGGTATACAGGTAAACCTTGGCGGCGCCACCACAGGCGAGGGCCGTAAAGCGGGCGCCGTAGGTGTCGACTTCGCCGGTTTGGCGGTTGAGCACGTAGGCGCCCAAGCAGCGTTTGCCCGGCAGGCTGAGTTTGCGTTCG
>MHZN01000067.1:0-8694 GCA_001830395.1 Pseudomonadales bacterium RIFCSPLOWO2_12_59_9
CAGGGCATAGAGGCGCGGGTTGCACCCGCCCTATGAGGTTCTAACTATATGTTTAGGGCTACTCCCGGTCGCGCGGCCCGCTTTGGCGTTTTACACTGACGCGCAGGCTTGGCTGCACACTTCATGGGAGTCAATGGAATGATCGGCAAGATACTTTCGACAGGTTTTAGTGTGGCCACCTTGCCCGCCCGGCTGACCTTTCGCAGCGTGCGCGCCTTGGCCATGACGCCCGCCGAAGCCAGCCGTTTGCTGGCCGACATGCGCGACGCATCGGATCAGGCCGTGCAGGAGATTCACGCACTGCTGGCCAGCGTCGATGATGAGATGGGGCGTAAAACCGCGCACCTGAGCAATGCCGACAAGCGCCTGGCGGCCGAGCTGGCCCTGCAAGCCGCCGAGCAGCACCTGAGCATGGCCGCGATCAATATTCTGCGGGCGGTATGGCTGACGCTCAACTCGACGCCGCAATTGCCACGCACCGAGGTTGATAGGCTGATTGAACCTAAGCGTATCGGTTAAGTGTGGGCTGCTAGTCGGGTATGGCGGTTGATTGTTAGGTGCTTAAGCCGTCCGGCGCAGGCTACGCGTTGCTCTTGGGGTAGGCCGGCTATTGGGCCGTAGGGCGGATGCAAGTTGCGTAGCCATTGCCCTGCGGGTTTCATCCGCCCGACAAGGCTGTGGCCTTCGGCAATCCACCGCTGAGCGGCGTGCAGGTGGCCGTCTGGCTGCCATTCGTCCACCTCCGCGCCAGGCGGATTATCCTGTACTGAAGCGTCCTACCTGAGCCGAAGGGGCCAAGCCTCTTCCCATACGAGGAGACGATCATGGCAAGGCACCGCGAACTCGACACCTATCGGCGTTTCAAGCAGCAATACCCGGATTACTTTGTCGCCGTGGAAGCGCTCGGCACCGCGGTGCGGCATGCCGGGCCGCTGGACGAGCAGGTCATCCAACTGGTCCAGCTCGGCGCGGCGGCGGCCGTCCGCTCCGAAGGCGCCGTGCACAGCCATGTCCGGCGGGCACTGGAAGCGGGCGTTACGCCGGAGCAGATCCATCACACGCTGCTCTCACTCACGAGCACGATCGGCTTTCCGACCGTGATCGCGGCCTTGAGCTGGGCGGATGATGTGATCGGCCGGGCCGAGCCGGCGGTCTAGGAGGGTAGGGCGGGTGCAACCCGCAGGGCATAGAGGCGCGGGTTTCCCACGGGCTGTCGTACTTGGCATGCCGGGGCAGGCTCCGGCCAGGAGGTGGATGTGGATAAGTGGCAAAGGCTTGGCGCCGGTCTATCACGGCGTCGCTTTCTCTATGGCAGTGCGCTCCTCGGCGCGGGCTTGCTGGCCGCGCCGGCCTTGGCGCGGCAGGTCTGTCGACCCACGGCGGGCGATATCCTCGGCCCCTACTACCGCTTCGGCGCGCCTTTTCTGGCGAAGCTGGCCGGGCCGGAGGAGGCGGGCGAGCGGCTGGTGGTTAGCGGCACGGTGCTGAGCGCGGACTGCCGCACGCCGATTGCCAACGCCCTGGTCGAGATCTGGCAGGCCAACAGCGCCGGCTTGTACGACACCCAGACCCCCCGAAACTTCACCGACCAAGGCCACTTCCACCTGCGTGGGATGCTCTACACCGACGCTAAGGGCCGCTACCGCATCGAGACAGTGATGCCCGGGCGCTACCCGGTACCGCCGAACCTGCCGGGGCTGGAGCAGTACGGGGGGATCACCCGGCCGGCGCATATCCACTTCCGGGTGATGGAGTCACTGCACGTGCCGGTGACCCTGCAGCTGTATTTTGCAGGCGACCCCTACAACGCCAAAGACCCCTGGGCCAGCGCCCACCCGGACAACGTCATCGCCCTGGAGGCGGACGGTGAGGGGCGGCGCGGGGTGTTCGATATCGTGCTGGCCAGAGGGTTCTAGCGACACCTGGCGCGCCAATCGAGCCACCCGAACCGAGTTTCCCGTTGGCATAAGTCAGCCGCTTAGGTGGCGACCGGTCTAACGCTTGACTCGCTGCGCTCGCCCTTCGGGTCAGCCTGCGGCTGTTACTCCGCTTCGCTACGTTTCGGCCTGCTGAAAGGGGCGTTTGTCCCGGCGCGGATGGATGGGTTCGGGTTATTGGTGTATTGGCTTTGGGTTGCTTTGTAGGGCGGGCCTTATGCCCGGCGCTCGCGGACCAGCGCCTGAGCGCGTTGGGTCATCTGGTCGAGGAGGCGGTCGCGCTGTTTCTCCGCCTCGCTCATGACCCGCTTGCCGTGTTGCTTCACTAGGTAGGCGTGAATCTGCCGGACTTCTTCAGATTGGTAGATCGGCGTCAGGTCCTGCACCGCCACTAAGCCGTCCGAGCGCTGCTTCCGAGTACTCATCAGCACTTGCGGCCCGCGTGCCGCCAGCACCTGAAAGCCCATGGCCTCGAAGGTCGGCACCTGGCTTGCCACGCAGGCCAGTTCGGCATGCGGGTGGCGAGCGACCATGCGCTGCAGCATGGCGCGGGCAATACCGCGTCGGCGCTGGTTGGCTTGCACTGCCAGATAAACCAGGGTGCAGGCCTCGGGGTCATCCTTGGCCGGCAGGTAAAGGGCAAAACCCAGCACCTGGCTGGGGTCCAGATCGTCCAAGGCCAAGATCAACTGCGCGCTGCTCTCCAGGGCGCTGTCCATGGCCTGCAAATACAGGTGCATCTGGTAGCCAATCACGTACTGGTACAGCTGGTAGAGCGGGTTACTGGGCGTCAGCGACACCGGGCTGATGTCGCTGAGGTAGTCGACCACCATCTGCAGAACCTGGCTCTTCAATGCCTCGGGTGGCGGGCTGTTCAGCTGTGCAAGGGTGAACATCGTCAGTCTGGCTCCGGGGCGTGGTCGATTGGTGGGGCGTAACGGCATTGTAACGCCCGTGGGGTTTGAGTGGTTTTGGCGGATTTGTGATTAGTGGTTATCCGCTGCAGCTCTATTGCCTGTTCTATTGGTTCCGCCCTTACGGCGGCTCACTTTTGGCAGTCGCCCCAAAAGTAAGCAAAAGGTCTTGCCCCATGCATCCGGCCCGCCTGCGGCGGGTTCCCTCACTCCATCATTGCTCCGTGGGCACGCTGCGACGGGCCATCCATGGCCCAACGCAGCTCTCGCGGCATCCTGCCGCTCAACCCTCTACGCAACGATTGCGTTCGGCCTGCTGAAAGGGGCGTTTGTCCTGGCTCGGATAGATGGGGTTGGATCACAAGCGCGTTGGCTTTTGATTTCTAACCATAGGTCGATTATTCATCGCGTGACTCAAGCAAGCCTCCACACCAGTAGAGCGGGTAAATCCCGCCGTGTACCGCCCGATGAAAACTTGAGTATGGCCAGTCCCTGAGTTGCTCAACATGGCCGTGTTTTTTCGGATTGAAGTGGATGTAATCAAAGTGATGCTGATAGTCGAGGTCGTCGCGGATCAGGTGTTCCCAATAACGGCGCTGCCAAATACCCCGTTCGCCGCGGGCTTTGAGTGTGGCAGTGCGTGGTTCGGTGCGGGGGAGGCGTTTGGCGAAAGCAAATTTGATCACCTGCCAGCGCAAGGCAAAATCGGCGTCGCCTGCGGGCAGTGTCCAGAGGCAGTGCATGTGCTCGGGCAAAACCACCCAAGCGTCGATATGGAAGGGGTGTCGCGCCTTGGTTGCGCGAACCGTGGCGCGCAGCAAATCAATTTCCCGCACCAGTAAATCGCTGGTGCGGTCACGCAGGTTCACGGTGAAGAAGTAAGTAGCGCCGGGTACGCGGGCGCGGCGATAGTCGGACATGGCGGCTCATCCTTGAGCGATTTAGCGATTGGTAAAACCATGGTGGACAAGCTTCGCGTTGTCCACCCTACGCCCCGAGTGTTTATCCGAATATCGTGTAATTCGTAGGGTGGGAAACTGCGAAGCATTTCCCACCGGCATGTCCGGGCTACTTGCTGCACTTTGACGCCGCTTTTTCATTGCCTGATCTAACGGTTCCGCCCCTCCGGCGGCTCACTTTTGGCAGTCGCCCCAAAAGTAAGCAAAAAGTCTTGCCCCATGCATCCGGCCCGCCTGCGGCGGGTACCCTCACTCCATCATTGCTCCGTGGGCACGCTGCGACGGGCCATCCATGGCCCAACGCAGCTCTCGCGGCATCCTGCCGCTCAACCCACTGCGCAACGATTGCGCTCGGCCTGCTGAAAGGGGCGTTGTCCCGGCGCGGATGGATGGGTTCGGATCACAAGCGTGTTGGTTTTTGATTTTTTGATTTGGCGAAGCCGGGCTGTTCAGAAAACGACCAGGCGACTCGGTCCAACGGTCCCGTCAGGAGGCCGAGTGGAGGTGCTGTGGAGAGGGGCGTTTGGCATGGATGCCAAACGAGGCATGTCGGGCCAAGGATGGCCCGTCTTGCCGACCCTCGGAACAGTGCCGGAGCGAGGGGAGTTGAGCGCAGCGAAACCCGGATGTCGGGCGCGCTTTCTCTTTGGTTACCTTCTCTTTTGCGCGAGCAAAGAGAAAGTAACTCGCCGTAAGGGCGAAATAAATAGTGAATGCGATAGATGTGCGGCGGTTAATCGTGGTCTGTCCCCAATTGTCACGCCGTTATTTGTATTTTGTTATTAAATATTGGCGCGAATAGGTGTCCAGTAAATTGTTTAACTCTTTATCTAGAGCGTCATGCTTTTGTGGGCTTCTTGCTTTTCTTAAGTGTTTTTCAAGAAATTTTGCGGATAGTTTTACGACTAATTTTTTGTGATCGTTGAAAAGCTCTTTCGCCCAGTTTATCTCTTTATCTTTTGATAGGTTGTTGTTGTGGTCGCGGGTTACGAAAAATGCAATTCTTCCATATTCGTTGCAAAGGTATGAGTTTACTTGCCGGTATTCAGCTGCACCTAATTCTCGATAATTTTTAATTTCAAATATTATTTGACGAGTTTGATAGTCTTCTTGGATCCTCTTCCAGAATTTTGTTTCGCCTAAATTGGTTCCTACTATATCTCGTTGCTGAAGTCCGCATTTGTTCGGATGAATTTGTACATTACATAGTGAGCCGGCAAATATAATTTTAATCGCTTTTAGGCACCATGACTCGAAGTCGACTGCGCCTGGTTGGCCTTCAGGTATTTCTGCGAGTTCTTGTAATAGTGCGCCTATGCGCTGATTTCTTTGCTCTGTTGATGCGGAACTAACCTCGATATCGTATTCATCATGGATTTCTTCAGCTTCATCAAGCTTTAACTCTGACTGTGAGGTTCCGAGTGCCAGCCAATAACAAGGATGTATAAGTAGTCTTGAGTTTGATACGAAATTTCGGTCGGGCTCTTTTCCATCATGACAGAAAACAAAAGATGCGGACTGTTCGTTGTATAGGCCTATGAATCCAACACTGTAAAGTCGTTGCAGTACTTGAGTGCCGTTTTCAAATAGAAAGATATCTTGTAATTTTTCTTTGTTGAGCCTGTCAATTAAAAGTATTTTTTCTACTTTTTCGACAGCGGCTGGAATACTTATCTCTGGTTGGCAGCCGGTAAAGACTTTTGTGAATTCATCTAGTGCGGGAAATATTGATTCATATTCTTTGTGAAGGTCGTTCAATCGATTCGATGAGATTGTTTTTGCAGTTGCGTCTATGTCCTCAAGTATTATTTCTTTCCTGTCGTGGGAGTTTGCCCTTAGGAACGCGTCGTTAAGGAGAACGAGTATATCTCTTGGTCTGTAAAGTGTTAATTTTAACGCTGTTCTAAATCCATCTTTCCCCTTTAGTTCGTTGGCGGCGAATTGGTTCCATATGCGTGTATTGTTCTCAATATCGCACTTGAATGCGATGCGCATTCTGTTGCATACGAGGTTGAATAAGTTGTATTCGTCCCAGTGTAGCCTGAGAGTTTGGCCTTCGATATTTCTGGTGAAATCTGGGTCTAGCTTTGATATTGACCTATAGATGTTGTCTCGTACAAAGGCAAAGGCGATTACTAGCTCCTTTGATCTGCTCTTTATATCAATGACGGTTTGTATAAAGCCATCAACAATAGCGACGCCGAGATCATCTGGGCTGTAACCTTCGTCTAATTTGTCGGCAAATACAACGTACTGTACGTCGGACTTTTCTAAAGCTTCAAATAAAACTTCTTCGATTAAATCTAACTCTAGGGCGTCTGACAGGTCTGCTATGCGTGATTGCGGGCTTTGCTCGGCAATAAGTATGTCTTTTAGCTTTTTTCTTATTTTTGATGAGATGCTTTGCCGTCTTGAACCCCAAGATTGTATGTGGTGGGCAATTGCAGCTACATCAATATTTTTTTGTAGTTTGTAGTGGTTGGCTAGATCTGTAATTATTTCCATATAAATGCCATATCGCCATGCCATTTTTATTCCGGCTTTTATATGTAAATATTTGTCGCCGAAAAGCTCAAACGTGTCCCTGAGACCAATTATTTGCTCTTCTTCTGGGGAGATGGTCATGACCTTTGTTTTAGGCTTGTTCGACCAGTGTTTGGCTAGCATGTGAACTAATGCGCTTTTCCCTGTGCCCCGTCTACCTACAACAATTGCTCGGTCATTCGATTCTAGGAGGGATTTATAGTCGGATGTTTCCCAGAAAGATGATTCGAGCATTTTTGAATCGTGTTCGGCTCTAATGTCGCCTAATACATTTCCCTTCACGATTTTCTTCTTTAAGTTGTTTTGAAGTGGTTGAGTGGGGTTATAAAAAAGCCCCGTAAGTACGGGGCTTTAGTCGCTACCCCTAACATCCATGTAAGGCACAGCTTTAAATAACGGTGTTAGCCAGCTATCAATCCCAGCTCAACGCCCCACCAGTCTGATACTCAATAACCCGTGTCTCAAAGAAGTTCTTCTCTTTCTTCAAGTCCATGATCTCGCTCATCCACGGGAACGGGTTATTGGTGCCTGGGTACTCTTCCTTCAAACCAATCTGGCTCAAACGACGGTTGGCGATGAATTTGAGGTAGTCCTCCATCGTCGCGGCGTTCATGCCGAGTACGCCGCGGGGCATGGTGTCGCGTGCGTATTCGATTTCCAGTTGGGTGCCTTGCAGAATCATCTGGGTGGCTTCGTCTTTCAGCTCGGCATCCCACAGGTGCGGGTTTTCGATTTTGATCTGGTTGATCACATCGATGCCGAAGTTCAGGTGCATCGATTCGTCGCGCAGGATGTACTGAAACTGCTCGGCCACGCCGGTCATCTTGTTGCGCCGGCCCATGGACAGAATCTGGGTGAAGCCGCAGTAGAAGAAGATGCCTTCCAGTACGCAGTAATAGGCGATCAGGTTGCGCAGCAGTTCTTTGTCGGTCTCGACCGTACCGGTGTTGAAGGTCGGATCGGAGATCGAGCGGGTGTACTTCAGACCCCAAGCGGCCTTCTTAGCCACCGAGGGAATCTCGTGGTACATGTTGAAGATCGCGCCTTCGTCCATCGCCAGGGATTCGATGCAGTACTGGTAGGCGTGGGTGTGGATCGCCTCTTCGAACGCCTGGCGCAGGATGTACTGGCGGCACTCGGGGTTGGTGATCAGGCGGTACACGGCCAGCACCAGGTTGTTGGCAACCAGGCTGTCGGCGGTGGAGAAGAAGCCGAGGTTGCGCATCACGATGCGGCGCTCGTCTTCGGACAGGCCGTCATTGCTCTTCCACAGGGCGATGTCGGCGGTCATGTTGACCTCTTGCGGCATCCAGTGGTTGGCGCAGCCGTCGAGGTACTTCTGCCAGGCCCAGTCGTACTTGAAGGGCACCAACTGGTTGAGGTCGGCGCGGCAGTTGATCATGCGCTTTTCATCGACCGCGACACGGGCGGCGGCGCCTTCCAGCTCGGCCAAACCTTCGGCTACGTCGAGGGCGTCTAGCGCGGCTTTGGCGCGGGCCACTTCGGCCGAGTCGCTTGGGTTGGCGGCGCGGGCCGCATGGGCCGCGGCGCTGCCGTCTTTGTCGAGTTTCTCAAGGCTCATATCGATCACCGAAGCAGCCGGTTTGGCGCCTCCAATGTCGGCACCGTCGTCTTTATCAAATTCGTCCCAGCTCAGCATGGCGTGGTTCCTGCGTGAGGGCCAGAGCGAACTCCGGCGAGTGGATATAAGGTCGTTTGCCTGCTGCACACAAGGTCAAACGCGTCGGCCAGCACAACTGGTGCTGGCCCTAGCCCACGCAAAGAAAGCGTGGTTTACGTTGTTCTTAAGCTCTTGCTCTTAGCACTACAAATCGAGCGTGAAGCTGAGCGAGTGAGCGCTAGGCGCCGCGCCAACCGGCCCCGTGAGCGTACTGTTGTACGTGATCGGGGTCGGTTGACGCGGCAACAACGCGGGCGCCGCTCAGCTTCGCGCGCCGACTATTACTGACAAGCCTCGCAGTCTGGCTCGTCGATGGAGCAGGCTTTGGGCACTGGTGCGGGTGCCGGGGCGCTCAACAAACTCTCATCGATATTACCGTTGGACACCGCGTTCAGCTTGCCGGTGGTCACGGTGGACTTCTCGGTGCTGGTGGCGGCCAGGGCGCGGAGGTAGTAGGTGGTTTTCAGGCCACGGTACCAAGCCATCCGGTAGGTCACGTCGAGCTTCTTGCCCGAGGCGCCGGCGATGTAGAGGTTCAGCGATTGGGCCTGGTCGATCCACTTCTGGCGGCGGCTGGCGGCATCCACAATCCACTTGGTGTCGACTTCAAACGCGGTGGCGTAGAGGTCTTTCAGCTCTTGTGGAATGCGCTCGATCTG
>MHZN01000067.1:8720-9562 GCA_001830395.1 Pseudomonadales bacterium RIFCSPLOWO2_12_59_9
GGTCGTTGATCATCACCGAGTCCCACAGGCCGCGGGCCTTGAGGTCGTGGACCAGGTAGGGGTTGATCACGGTGAATTCGCCGGAGAGGTTCGATTTCACGTAGAGGTTCTGGTAGGTCGGTTCGATCGACTGCGACACGCCGGTGATGTTGGCGATGGTGGCGGTCGGGGCGATGGCCATGATGTTCGAGTTGCGGATGCCTTTCTGCACGCGCTCACGCACCGGCGCCCAGTCCAGCGACTCGCTCAGGTCGACGTCGATGTACTTCTGGCCGCGTTGCTCGATGAGGATCTGCTGCGAGTCCAGCGGCAGCACGCCCTTGCTCCACAGCGAACCCTGGAAGGTCTCGTAGGCGCCGCGCTCGTCGGCCAGGTCGCAGGAGGCCTGGATGGCGTAGTAGCTGACCGCTTCCATGGATTTGTCGGCGAAGTCCACCGCCGCGTCCGAGCCGTAGGGGATGTGCTGCAGGTACAGGGCGTCCTGGAAGCCCATGATGCCGAGGCCGACCGGGCGGTGCTTGAAGTTGGAGTTGCGCGCTTGCGGCACCGAGTAGTAGTTGATGTCGATGACGTTATCGAGCATGCGCACGGCAGTCTTGATGGTCTTCTGCAGCTTGGCGCGGTCGAGCTTGCCGTCGACGATGTGGTTCGGCAGGTTGACCGAGCCCAGGTTGCACACGGCGATTTCGTCGGCGTTGGTGTTCAGGGTGATCTCGGTGCACAGGTTCGAGCTGTGTACCACGCCGACGTGCTGCTGCGGGCTGCGCAGGTTGCACGGGTCCTTGAAGGTCAGCCATGGGTGGCCGGTTTCGAACAGCATGCTGAGCATCTTGCGCCACAGG
>MHZN01000068.1 GCA_001830395.1 Pseudomonadales bacterium RIFCSPLOWO2_12_59_9
TGGGCACTCCGGCGGCTTTTACCACCATTCTGCCGGACCCGGCGCCGGTTACCATCTACTGGCAAGGTGGCTCGAAGGACATCGAGGACGTTACCCAATGGAAATACAAAGACGGCTCGGTACCGGACAAGGACGACATCACCAACGCCTACGCCGCAGCCTATGTGAACCCCAGCGATGTGGTGCATGACGGCCAGGTGGTGCATTCGGCTGGCGACCAGATCATTTATTTTGGTCTGGACCGCTTCGCCAACAGTGGCGACGCCTTCGCCGGCTTCTGGTTCTTCCAGGACGACGTCGGGCTTGGCCCCAATGGCAGCTTCAACGGTCAACACGTGGCTCGTAACGGCGACCAGCGCGGTGACTTGCTGATCCTGGTGGAGTACCCCCAGGGTGCCAATGCCCAGCCGGAGATCAAGGTTTACGAATGGGATCCGGCGGACGTAGACAATGACAACGTGGCGTCCAATCTGGACGAGATCTACAGCTCGACAAACGCCAAGTGCGACGGCTCAGGCGACAAGCTGGCTTGCGCCATCACCAACGTGGCCAACCTGCCAGGGGCACCGGAATGGCCCTACGTGAACAAGACTGGCTACGACGGGATCCCCTTCGAGAGCTTCTTCGAGGGCGGTATCAACGTGTCCAAGTTGCTGGGCGGGAATGTACCCTGCTTCAGTAGCTTCCTCGCCGAGACCCGTTCTTCACGTTCGGAAACCGCACAGCTGAAGGACTTCGTACTGGGTGACTTCAACCTCTGCAGCATCGCCGTGACCAAACAGTGCACGGCCGCGCTGGACGCTGAGGGTGATGGCATCGCAGTCGACTTCAATGGTGTGGTCACCAACGACGGCGGCCTGGCCTTGAGCAATGTCACAGTGACCGACGACAACGGTACCCCCGGCGATACCGCCGATGACACCGTGGTGTTTGGCCCTGCGACCTTGGCGGCCGGTGAGTCGCAGCCGTACAGCGGCAGCTACGCCACCACGGCCATCCCAGCCACCGATACCGTGACTGCCGAAGGGCATCGCAATGGCACCTCGGTCAGCGCGACCGCCGATGCCACCTGCTCGCCGGATATCAACGCGGCATTGGCGGTGAGCAAGCAATGCACGGCGGCCGTCAATACGGGTGGTACGGGCATTGATGTGCTGTTCAGTGGCACCGTGACCAACACCGGTAATGTGGCGCTGGAGAATGTCACAGTGGTGGACGACAGCGGCACCGCCGATCTGGCGGATGACGTGACCGTGCTTGGGCCTATCACCTTAGCGCCGGGGGCCTCGAGCCCGTACAACGGCAGCTTCAGTGCGAGCAGCGCCAGCTCCACCGACCATGTCACCGCGACCGGTTCCGATGTGCTGACCCAAACTCCGGTTGAGGCCAACGCCGAGGCAACTTGTGCGGCGGACATCACCCCGGCCATCGAGGTGAGCAAGGTCTGTACGGCTGACCTGAATGCGGGTGGTACAGGTATCGATGTGCTGTTCAACGGCAGCGTGACCAACACCGGCAATGTCGCCTTGAATGATGTCATGGTGGTGGACGACAGCGGCACCGCAGATCCTGCGGATGACGTCACCGTGCTCGGGCCTATCAGCCTGGCTCCGGGAGGTTCGGCCAACTACAACGGCAGCTTTAGCGCCAGTGGTGCCAGCTCGACCGATAACGTGACAGCCACAGGTACCGATGCAATCAGCTCGACTCCGGTGCAAGACAGCGCCCAAGCCAGCTGCGCGGCGGATGTGAATCCGGCGATTGCGGTGAGCAAGGCCTGTACGGCAACCATCAACGGCGGTGGTACCGGCATTGATGTGCTGTTCAACGGCACCGTGACCAACACCGGCGATGTGGCGCTGGAGAACGTCACCGTGGTGGATGACAGCGGCACGGCTGATCCAAGCGATGACGTCACAGTGCTTGGCCCAATCAGCCTGGCACCGGGGGCTTCGGAACCTTACAGCGGTGGCTTCGCGGCCAGCAGTGCCAGCTCCACCGATAACGTGACCGCTTCGGGCAGTGATGTGGTGACCGGCACTCCGGTGCAGGCTAGCGCGTCGGCCAGTTGCGCGGCAGATGTGTTGCCGGCGATCGACGTGACCAAGCAGTGCACTGACGCACCGGCCTTCGGTCAGCCGATCCTGTTCAACGGCACTGTGAGCAATAGCGGCAACGTGGCGTTGCTGGGCGTGGTTGTGGTGGATGACAACGGCACTCCGGCCGATCTGGCGGATGACGTGACCTTCAACCTCGGCGACCTGGCCCCAGGAGCTTCGGCTAACTACAACGGCAGCTACACCCCTGCCGTGGCGGGCCCTGCGACCAATACCGTGGTAGCCAGCGCCAGTGATGCCGTGCAAAGCAGCCCTGTGTCGGATACGGCGAATGCCACCTGCCAAGTTCCTCCACCGCCAGAGTTCGAAGGTTGTACTCCTGGCTTCTGGAAGAACAGTGTCGGCAGCTGGGCACCAACCGGCTACAGCCCAAGTCAACGGGTCGACTCGGTATTTACCTTGCCGAACGGCGTGCTGAACAACCAGTTGGGTGACGACACCCTGCTGCAAGCACTGGGCTATCCTGGTGGCGACAACCTGCTGGGCGCCGCACAGATACTGCTGCGCGCAGGGGTAGCATCGCTGCTCAATTCGGCCCATCCGGATGTGGATGACTTCCCACGGACGACTGCCGAGGTGATCGCCGATGTGAATGCGGCACTGGCCACCAAGGATCGGGCAACCATCCTGGCATTGGCCTCGGAACTGGATGCCGACAACAACTCGCTGTGTGACCTGCCCAACGATAACTCCTTCTAGGAGCTAACCAACGGGAGGTCTGGCGTCAGGGATGACGCCACTTAACCAACGACAAGGCGCAGGGCTTAGGCTCCGCGCCTTTTTTTGTTGGTTATCTACCCGTTAAGTGGTGAGCCGAGTTGCAGCTCTGCGTAGGAGCGGCCTTGGCCGCGATTGGGCCGTAGCGTCTGCACAAGTATCAAGTCTGCGTCGCAGCGCGAAGCGCTTCGCGGCCAAGGCCGCTCCTACGGGACGCGTGCCCGGCGGGGGGAAGCCGGTAGTGGGTGCCCGGCGGGACAGTCGGTGTGCAGCAGGGCTTTTTGTCGGAGCGGCTTTAGGACTCACATGACCCACATGGATGCGGTGCGCCGTATGGAACGGCTGCCGCCCGCGAAGCTTAGGCGCGGACACCACAGAGCCGGCGCAGGGTTTTGCTCCTGCGCCGGCTCTGTGGTGTTGTGTTGGCCGTCGATTAACGCTTCAGGCTGATGCTCACCGTCGCGCTGGCGCTGAGCTTGCCGTCACTGATGGTGTAGCTGAATTGGTCAGTGCTTTTCAGCGACTTGGACGGGCTGTATTTGAGGGTGCGATTGCTGTTCAGCGTGACCTTGCCCTTGGCCCCTTGGGTGAAGGTGACGATGCTCAGGGCGCTGCCTTCCGGGTCGCTGTCGTTGGCCAGTACGGCGATGTCTACTGGGGTTGTGCTGCTGAGGATCACGCTGTCGGCCAGTGCCTTGGGCGCCTGGTTGCTGGCGACCGGATTGTCCACCACGAAGCTGGCACCGCCGGTGCTGCTAAGGGTGTTGGCGCTGGCGCTGGCGCCAACATTGTAGAGACCGTCGCTGGTTCCGCTCGGCGCGCCGACACTGAGGCTGAAACTGCCGCTGGCACCGGGCGCCAGGCTCAGGCTGCTGCTGCCCAGGCTGGCGCTCCAGCCGCTGGGTTTTACTGAACTCAGGTTGAAGGTGCTGCTGGCGCAGCCGCTGCTGTCTTTATTGCTGAGGCTGACGCTGTAGCTGTAACTGCTGCCGGCCGGCAGCCAGCTGCTTTGCGCCGGACTGACGCTGACTGCCGGCGCGCTGCGGGTGCAGACCGGGGCAATGGCCCCGCCGAAGTCGACGCTGACCAAGGCCTGACCGGCGTCGGTCCACTCGGTGTTGAGGTTGATCCCGGCGCTGGCGTCGCTGAAGCTGCGCCCGCCGGTCAGGGCGGCGTCCTTCATGTCGACGAAGTTGCTGCCGGCGGTCATGTCCAGTAGCTGGCCGCTGTTGCCATTGCTGGGGCTGGCTTGGTGCACCGCCACGCCCTGGAACACGTTGGCCGGATCGACCACGCCGCGATCAGTGATCTGCGCATCGAAGCCGGTTGGCTGGCGGTATTCGATGTAGTAGTAACTGGGCGCGCCGCTGGCATCCAGCCCCCTGGGGATTTTCAGCGCCTTGGTGCTGCTGGTTTGGTTGGTGGTTGGGACCAGGGTGTAACTGCCGGCGCTCTTGACCTCGACGATATTGCTGCTGGCCAGCCAGCCGAGGCGCTCCTTGTTGAAGGCATTGAAGTGCGCCACCGTGCCCGAGTAACCCATGATGTCCAGGGTATCGCCGTATTCCTGCGAGCTACAGGTGCTGCCCAGGGTGGTGCCACCGCAGTCCAGGGCATGGGCATGTTGCAGACCGAAATTGTGGCCCATCTCATGGGCGATGGTGCGCAGAATCAGGCTGCCATTGATCCAGGTGTTCGATGGCATGGCGCCGACCTGGCCCATACCGCTGTAGCCGCAGGAGTTCTGCGGGAAGATGAACAGGAAACGGTCGTACTGGCTCAGGTCGTAGCCGGCCGCCTGGGCCGCCGACTTGCCATATTGCTCGATGGCGAAACCGTCGCAGACGGTGCTGCTCACCGGCAGGGTGTACCAGCCGGCCACACTGCCAGTCAGCCAGGTTTGCTGGTTGGAGTTTTCCTTGAAAAAGTCGCTGACGCTGCCGAACACCAGGCTCTTGGCCTGGTCGCTGGTCCAGGGTTTGTTGCTCGGTGCATCCTGAAAGTTCACCAGCATCGCCAGGGTGCGCTGGGCCCCCAGGGTGTTGGGCAGGTCATAGGCCAGGTCGCTGCCACTGGTGTTGGTGCTGCCGGTGGCGGCGTCGGCCAGCAGCAGTAGGCCGCTGTCGTCGTCGTTGAGCACTATGTCGCCCTGAATCGGTCCACTGCTTGCATCGGGGCTGGACAACAACCAGCCCTGGGCACGCACGTTCTGGCCGCTGCGCCATTGCCGTTGGGCCTGGGCCAGACGCAACTCGAAGCGCTCGCCGAAGGAGGACTTGAGAAAGTGCCGCAGCTTGACCGAGCCGTCCTCGTAATCCTCGTAGAGCACCTCCAGCTGGCCTTCCAGCTCCAGGTTTTGCTCCAGCGTGCTCGCCACCTCGGGTGGCAGGCCCGCCTGTTTGTCGTTGGGGATCATGACCCGCAGCACTTCCTCGGGATAGCCCTGCACCAATTGGCTGAGCAGTTGGCGGCGTTGCTCGGCCTTGGCCTGCAATTGGGAACGTAGCTTGCTGCGCTCGCCCGCGGCGGCCTGCTGCCAGTTGCGGCGCAGTGTGAGTAGTTCTTCGGTGCGTGCGGCCGCCATGTCACGTGCGGCCTGAGCGCTGGCCGGCATGGGTGGGGCGGGGGACACGGGGCCGGCGGCGGAGGGCGGTAACTGGCCAGGGCTGAGCACCAGCACCGCCCATTGGCCGGCGGCGCTCCAGCTCTGGGCAAACTCGGCGAAGCTGATTTCCAGGCGTTCATCCTTGCCCGAGCGCAGCAGCAGGATCTGCTGGTTGCGGTCATAGCCAATCAGCACCGCGTAGCGCGGCCGCGCCAGCCAGCTAAAGCCCTGATTGAAGCGCAGCAGCACCGGGTAACCGGCCGCCACCTGACTCAGCAGGGCCGGCAGGTTCGGCCGCAGGGGGTGCAGCAACAGGCCGTGCTTGCTTGCCAGCGCTTCGATATTCAACTGCAAACGCGCCTCTTGCTCGGGCAGGCGCAGTTCGACGCGCAATGCCTCGGGCGTGGTCGTCACGCCCTGCTGGGTAAGCAGTTCAGCCAGCGCCGCCGGCGCCCCTTGATCGCTGCTCTGGGCAAAGAACGGCACCTGTTTCAGTTCGATCCGTTCGGGCAGACGCTGCACGATTGGCGACACCGGCGGTGGTGACGTGACGCAACTGGTCACCGCCAGGATGGCTGCCGACAATAGGGAGAGGCGCAAGACGCGCGGCGTACCAACAGGCTTCAGGCCAACAGGATTCAGGCGAGGCATGATCGAAACCCTCACAGTCTATATCTGGCGTGCCCCGCTGGTGGGCCGGCCGTTGAAAAAAGGAGATGGCCCGGTTGCTGCGCCGGGCCATGCTTCCTGGTCGTGTCTCGGGTGACTTAGACCAGGGCTAAGTCACCCGAGAATTCTTTGCGCTGCCCTTACGCCGGGTGCTGGGTATGTCGAGATGCGGCAGCGCCTCATCGAGCTCATCCCAGAGCAGGATCAGCGGCATGCCGCTGGGGTGCAGTTGCCGACATTGGCGATTTTTCTGGTGGCGGTGTTGCCACACCAGAAAGGGCGGATCGGCGAACAAGGGAAAGACGCCCAGGTCGGCTTCCTGGCCGGTGGGCGTCTGCTGGACATCATCCTTGCGTCGTTGTAGCGGCGCATCGCGGTCGCTCGCACGCCGCCCTTGTTCGTGCATGATGCTGTTCCTCCCAGGCAGGGAGCCTTTGGGTTTAGGACTGCGCCAGTGCGAAAAGGTGCTGAGTCGTTTACTGCTGCGCGGCTCGTTTTACTCTTTCGGCCGGGTTAAAGAACATCACTGTTCGCCCCGTTCGAGTGGCAAAATCTTCGCCATGCCAAACGCTCTCGCCACGCTCGCCCACCTCAGACAGACCTCTGCAATAAAGTAGGCAAACAGCGCGCCAGTTTGGCTTTAGGCTTGA
>MHZN01000069.1 GCA_001830395.1 Pseudomonadales bacterium RIFCSPLOWO2_12_59_9
AAACAGCGGGGCAATCAGGTTGCCCAGGCCTTGGCCGATCAGCTCGGCATTCGGATCGTGTTTGCTGCCGGTCATGCCGTCGGCGACTACCGCGCAGAGCAGCGATTCAATCGCCCCAAGCATGGCGATGGCAAAGGCCGGTGCCAGCAGTTGGCGAATCAGCTCGAAGGACAGTTGCAGCGGCTGACCATTGGCCGCCGGCAACTGCCAGGGCCAGGCAAAACTTGGCAGAAACGGCGGAATGCCGGCATGCACGACGCCGTCCAGGCTGTAGCTGAAGCGCTCGCCGAGGGTCGCCAGGGGGATGCCGTAGTGCTCCAGAGCCAACCCGATTAGGCTACCGACCGCCAGGGCGGCCAAATGGCCGGGCACCTTGGGCACCCAACGCGGCCAGATCAGCAGCACCGCCAGGCTGATGGCGCCGACCAGTGCATCGCCTAAATGGGCGCCCGGCATGGCACTCAGCAACACCTCGAGTTGCGCCAGGTAGTGTTGCGGCTGACTGCTTAAAGTCAGGCCGAACAGGTCTTTAAGTTGCAGGGTGGCAATCACCACGCCAATGCCTGCGGTAAAGCCGAGGGTCACCGGGTAGGGCACAAACTCAATCAGCCGTCCGGCCCGCGCCAGCCCTAGGGCAATCAGGATCAACCCGGCCAGCATGCTGCACAACAACAAACCGGCCACTCCATATTGCTGGGTGATCGGCAGCAAGATCACCACAAAAGCGGCGGTCGGCCCGGACACATTAAAGCGTGAACCACCGGTGAGGGCGATCAGCGGTGCCGCGACCAGTACTGTATAGAGGCCGTATTGCGGCGCCACGCCGACGGCAATGGCCAGGGCCATGGCCAGCGGAATGGCGATGATGCCGACGGTTAAACCGGCGGCCAGATCACCGCGCAAGGCTTTCAGTGAGTAACCGGCCTGCAGCGTTTGACGCCAGGCGGCGAATAGCGGAGGTAAGTGCATCGGCCGGCTCAAACTGAGGGAAGTAATGGATGCAGTATAGGGCCGGGTTAGCGGGTTTTGGAGCCTTCTTTAGTCGCTGGCAGCGGCTAAAAAGCCGGTCCTAGAGCTGCATTTGCGGCTTTCTGGTGCGTACTGTCGCGATCAAGCTGATTTGTGCACCGTCGTGCGTCAGCCGCCTGTGCTTGGCTGTTTGCCGGCGCAGCGCTGTGCGCGTTGAGCCCTGGGCTGGCCGTGGGTAAACTGTCGGCCTGAAAAAATTAATGCAGTGGAGCAACTGATGCGTAAAGACAAGAAACAGGTAATTGGCGAAGAGATTGCTGATGAGCCGATTAAGCTGTTCCTGGCTGTTGAGCCGGCAGATGCCACGTCGCCGTCTTTGCACAAACTGATCAAGGCCTACCGCGGCCTGCGGGTTGATGACTTTGAGCGCTTTGTCGGCTTCTTTGTAGCCGCCGGTTTCGACCTGAATGCCACCGACGAGCAAGGCCGTGATTTTGTCGCCTTGATTGCCGATCAGCGTTTGGCCCAGCCTTACATCGAGATCATCCAGGCCGCCCGTGCTTGAATCTCACCTGGTTCGCGGCGCGGCATGGTTGGCGCTGCTGAGTGCCAGCCTGCTCGGCGGATGCAGCAGCCAACCACCGCGGCAGCAAGAAGACCTGTGTCTGATCTTTGCAGAAAAACCCGAATGGCATGAGGCCGCCGAAGAGGTCAGCAAGCGCTGGGGCACGCCGGCCTTTGTGCCGATGGCGATGATGTACCAAGAGTCGAGCTTTCGCGCCGATGCTCGCCCGCCGATGCGCTACTTTCTCGGCATCATTCCCTATGGTCGACCCAGCACCGCCTATGGCTATGCGCAGGTGAAGGATGAAACCTGGGCCGATTATCAGCGCGAGACCGGCAACAACTGGTCGAGCCGCGATAACTTTGACGATGCCATCGACTTTATGGGCTGGTACACCAGCAAAACCCAGAAGGTTAATGGCATCTCCAAATGGGATGCCTATAACCAGTACCTCAACTACCACGAGGGCTGGGGTGGCTTCAGCCGTGGCAGTCATTTGCAAAAAGCCTGGCTGCTGCCGGTGGCGCGTAAAGTCGATGAGCGCTCCAGGCGCTATTCGATGCAATACAAGGGCTGCAAGGACAGCCTGTCGTCGGGCTGGTTTTAACCACAGGCGGCAAGCGTTGCTTCAGTCATTTCAGCTGTAAAGCCAGTCTGTCGTGGGCCGGTTTAAGCGCGAAAAGCCTCGGTTTGTGCGGCGAAAAGTCGCGGCTTAACCGGCTGCAAGCAGCGTTGCCTGTAAAAAAAAGATCAGCGGAAGCGCCTTGCGCAATTTTTGCGTTAAGCAATGCGTCATTAATGGTATCGTTCGCGCCGCAAAAATAACGCCCTTATAGGGGCCTGTTCTGTGCAGAAATGGCAGCGTTGGGAGATATCCTGATGAGTGTCAATGAGCTGTTGAGCTGAACCCAGTCGCTTGTTTGTCTCCGGTTGTGGGGCTGGTTGAGGTGCATGCAGGGGGCCATTAGTTATCTGGAAGTTACCTCTTCCTGGCTCTGAATACGTCTGGCGGGCAGTAATGATCAGTTGGTGCGGGCTCAACAAAGCGAGCCGCCCCGGCGGGATGCAGCAGATTTCGATTGTGGAGATGCGGTAATGGCGCAAAACGATAACCAAGCAGTAGATGTGGTGTTGGTCGGGGCCGGCATCATGAGCGCGACGCTCGCCGTGCTGCTCAAAGAGCTTGATCCGACGATCAAGCTGGAAGTTGTTGAGTTGATGGATGCGGGTGCTATCGAGAGTTCCAACCCATGGAACAACGCGGGCACCGGCCATGCCGGCTTGTGTGAACTCAATTACACGCCGCAGGCTGAAGACGGTTCGGTCGAGATCAAAAAGGCCGTCAGCATCAATGCCATGTTCGAGGAGTCCAAGCAGTTCTGGGCCTACTTGATCGAAAAAGGCACCTTCGGCTCCGCGCAAAGTTTTATTAACCCAGTACCCCATCTCAGTTTCGTGCGTGGCGAAGAAGACATAGGTTTTCTCAAGTCGCGCTTTGCCCAGATGAGCAAGCACCATTGCTTTGCCGGCATGGAATACAGCGAAGACCGCGACACCCTGGCGCAGTGGATGCCGCTGATGATGCCGGGCCGCGCCGCCGATGAACCGGTCGCGGCAACTCGCGCACTGGGCGGCAGCGACGTCAACTTCGGCTCGCTGACCAACCAGTTGCTGCACTTTTTGTCTGAGCAAGATCACACCGACGTCAAGTACAGCAATAAAGTGGTGGGCCTGGAGCGTAACGACGCCGGCTGGCTGGTCAGCATCAAGGATCTGGTCGCGGGCAGTACCCGTAAAGTGCAATCGCGCTTCGTCTTCCTCGGCGCCGGTGGCGCGGCCTTGCCCTTGCTGCAGATGTCCGGCATCCCGGAAGGCAAGGGGTTTGGCGGCTTCCCGGTGAGTGGCCAGTGGTTGCGTTGCGACAACCCCGAAGTGGTCAGTCAGCATCAGGCCAAGGTTTACAGCCAGGCCGATGTGGGCGCGCCGCCGATGTCGGTGCCGCACCTGGATACCCGCATGGTCGAAGGTAAAAAGTCCCTGCTGTTCGGGCCTTATGCTGGCTTTACCACCAAGTTCTTGAAGCACGGCTCCTTCCTGGACCTGCCGCTGTCGATCCGGCCGAGCAATATCTTGCCGATGCTGGCGGTGGCGCGGGATAACTTTGACCTGACCAAGTATCTGGTCGGCGAAGTGCTGCAGTCGCAAGACCAGCGCCTGGATGCTTTGCGCAAGTTCTACCCGAACGCCAAGGCCGAAGACTGGCGCTTGGAGACGGCCGGCCAGCGCGTGCAGATCATCAAGAAAGATGAGAAAAATGGCGGCATTCTGCAGTTCGGCACCGAGTTGGTGGCCTCCGCTGATGGCAGTCTGGCGGCCTTGTTGGGCGCCTCCCCAGGTGCTTCGGTGACGGTCTCGATCATGCTCGATCTGCTCGAGCGTTGCTTCCCTGAGCAACTGCACAGCGAGCAGTGGCAGTCGCGTTTGCAGGCTATCTTCAAGGCTACCGCGAAGACCCTGGAAACTGATGCCGAGCTGTACCGCAGCGTGCAGGCGCAATCTGATCAGGTCTTGGGTCTGGGCCCAACCGCAGCAGCCTGAGCTTGATGCGTTGACTAAACCGCCCCTCGGGGCGGTTTTTGTTTTTGTGCTATGTCCCGGTTATGCAGTGGGTGCAAAACCGTAGGCTGGGCTTCAGCCCACCAACGTCCTTATTCCGTGCTGGTGGGCTAAAGCCCACCCTACAAAGATCTACCGCCGCCGCGCGGGAACCAGACGCGCCTGCATCGGTCAAAAATTGCCGCTGCTGTAAGCGGCGCGGCGGCGTGGTTATACTGCCGCTTATTAGCCGCCCACCCTTGGAGAGATAAACATGCTGCATCGCCTGTTGTTCGGTTTGTTGGCTGTTAGCAGCCTGACCCTGGTTGGTTGCGTCCACAGTCCGCAACAACTTAGCCCTATCCCTGTGTTGAATACCCCGCTGGTTGCCGTGGGTCATGGTCAGCCGGTGCAGGTGCGCTTGGTGGATGGGCGTAAGTCGCAAGTACTAGGCACTCGCGGTGGCATGTACCCGGAGACCAGCACCATCACCGTGGCCGGTCAGCAACTGATGCCCAAGCTGCAGGCCCAAGCCGAAGCGGCGGTGCGCTTGCTCGGCTTTACCCCGAGCAGCAATGCCTACAACGCGCCACAGCTGACCCTGACCCTGACCGATTTGAAGTACCAGTCGCCCAAGGAAGGTTTGTATGTGACCGAAGCAACCATCAACGCCAACTTCCGGGTTGACGCGCAAAACGCCACGCGCCGCTACAGCGGCCAATATGGCGCCTCGTTGAATCAACACTTCGGCATGGCGCCCAACGAGCAAACCAACAACAAGCTGGTCAGTGAAGTGCTGAGCGATGCCCTGAGTCGCGCCTTTAAAGACCCGAGCATTGGCCAGTTGCTGGCGCAGTAACGACCGATAGGTGAGTGCGGGCCTAGGCTGAATAGCTGCTGCACCGCCAAGACAAAAACGCCCCGACTGGTTCGGGGCGTTTTTTTGCGTCGACGTAAAATTATTGGGAGGCCGTTCTACGTCTGTGCTGAGCCTTCGCCCGCCAGCTGGCTCTCCAGCCAGGCGCAAAAGCTGCGGGTCAGCGGGTTGTTTTCGCTGTCGTGATGCACCAGCCAGGCCCAGCTCGGGCCGTCGATACGTTGCTCGGTCAGCGCCTGCAGCAGGCCGCTGGCCTGCGCCGCCTGGCTGAGCAGTTGACTGACCAGGGCGATACCCAGGCCGCCGCAGGCGGCATCCAGCAGCAAGCCGGGGTCGGAGAAGTTCAGGCCGTTGCTTTGTTGGCCGACATCGGCGCCGGCCGCCACAGTCCAATGGCTCCAGTCCATTTGCCGTTCGCCATGCAGGGTGCAGCGCTGCGCGGCCGGCTGCGCCAGCACACTGGGGTGGCAGGCTGGAAACAGTTGGTCGCGATACAGCAGTTTAAAGCTGCAGTCGGCTTGGGCGCCGAGGTCGTCGCGCACCGCCAGGTCGATGGTCTGGCTGGCCATGTCGGGGGCTTCGTCACTGGTAAACAGCCACAGATCCACCTCCGGGTGCCGCTGGCGAAAATCCCCCAGGCGCGGCAGCAGCCAATGGCGAGCAAACGCCGGGGTGGTGTTGAGCACCAGCTGATTGGGCTTGTGGTACTGATCGAGCCGGCGGATGCCCATGGCCAATTGCTGCAGCAGGGCCTGGGTGGTGCTGAGTAGGTCATGGCCGGCATCGGTAAGGCTGACGCTGCGACCGTTGCGCTCAAACAGCGGCTGCTCAAGGTAGGCCTCGAGGCTGCGAATCTGCTGGCTGATGGCCGACTGGGTGAGGTGCAGTTCATCGGCGGCCTTGTGGAAACTGCCCAGCCGGGCGGCCGCTTCAAAGCCGCGCAGGGTGTTCAGGGGTGGCCAATGTTTGAGCATGTCTGATAAGTCCTGCTAATCATTTGTCGGCAAAATCCATCGTTTGTTGCCTTGATTCTACCGGCCTAGGATGGGTGCCATGACCGCATTAGCGGTTTTCAGTGATAACAATGACTTAACTGAAAGGCACTTGTCATGCAGCAAAATGAATTAAATCAAAGCGCTTGGCGGATGCCGGCAGAATGGGCACCACACGCCGCCACCTGGATGGTCTGGCCGCACAACCAACCGTTGTGGGAGTCGGGCTGGGGCGTGACCCTGGCCAACGTGCAGGTGGATTTTGCCCGGGTGGCTAATGCCATCGCCCGCTTCGAGCCGGTGAAGATGGTCGTCGATCCCTCTGCCGTGGCCCGTGCCCGGGAGCTGTGTGGCACCAACATCGAGCTGATCGTGCAAGCGGTGAACGACAGCTGGTGCCGCGACTCCGGGCCGAGCTTTGTCTGCCACCCGCAACTGGGCACGGCCGGGGTCAGCTGGCGTTTCAATGCCTGGGGCGGCAAATCGGCCCATGACCTGGACGAAGGCCTGGCCCGTCGGGTGCTCAACCGCCTGGGTCTGGAATGCTTCGGCACGTCAATGAGCAACGAGGGCGGGGCCATCCATGTCGACGGCGAAGGCACGCTGATTACCACCGAATCGGTGCTGCTCAACCCCAATCGCAACCCGGGCATGGGCAAGGCCGAGATGGAAGAAATCTTCGCCCGCCTGCTGGGGGTGACTAAGACTATCTGGCTGCCGGGTGACCCCGATTACGTCACCGGCGACATGACTGATGGCCACATTGACGGCGTCTGTGCCTTTGCCCGCCCGGGGGTGTTGCTGGTGGATGCCACTCACGACCAGAGCTCGGTGTATGCCGAAGTGGTGCGCGAGAACCGTCGCGCCCTGGAGCTGGCCAGCGATGCCCAGGGCCGCAAGTTCGAGCTGATCGAACTGTATGAAGCCAGCGAGGCGGTGGACAGTGAGGCCGAGGTGTTCTGCGCCTCCTACACCAATTTCTATATCGCCAACGGCGCCATCATCATGCCGGCCTACGGCGTTGCCGCCGACCAGGACGCGGCGGCGGTGCTGGCCCAGGCCTTCCCGGGTCGCGAAGTGGTACCGGTGCAGATCAATCATCTGGCCCACGGCGGCGGCGGGGTGCATTGCATCACCCAGCAACAGCCGGCCTGGCCAGTGCAGGGGCGCTGAGATGAGCAGCTTAACTGTCGCCACCACCCAGTTCGCCTGCAGCTGGGACCTCAAGCACAACCTCGATCAGGCCGAACAACTGGTGCGCGAGGCTGCCGCCAAGGGCGCGCAAGTGATCTTGCTGCAGGAGCTGTTCGCCACCCCGTATTTCTGTATCGAGCAGGACCACAAACACCTGGCCCTGGCCGAGGAGTACCGGCAAAGCAGCGTGCTCAAGCGCTTCGCCGCGCTGGCCAAGGAGCTCGGCGTGGTACTGCCGTTGTCTTGGTATGAGAAGGCCGGCAACGCCTACTTCAACTCCCTGAGCATGGCCGATGCCGATGGCCGGCTGCTTGGGGTGTATCGCAAGACCCATATCCCCAATGCCATCGGTTACCAGGAGAAGGAGTATTTCAGCCCTGGCGATACTGGCTTTCGGGTCTGGGACACCGCCTTCGGCCGTTTGGGTGTGGGTATCTGCTGGGATCAGTGGTTCCCCGAGACTGCCCGTTGCCTGGCCTTGCTGGGCGCCGAGGTGCTGCTGTTCCCCACCGCGATTGGCTCCGAACCCGGCGCCGCGGCGCTGGATTCCCGCGATCACTGGCAGATGTGCATGCGCGGCCACGCCGCCGCCAACATCTTGCCGGTGGTGGCCGCCAACCGCGTCGGTCGCGAAGTGGCCAGCACCGATGCCGGGCTGTCGATGGAGTTTTACGGCTCCTCGTTTATCTGCAACCACAAGGGCAAGTTGCTCGCCGAAGCCGACCGCGACAGCACCGGCGTGCTGGTGCAAACCCTTGACCTGGCCGCCATGGGCGAAGAGCGCTTGAGCTGGGGCATCTACCGCGACCGGCGGCCGGAGATGTACGGCCCGCTGCTGACCCAGGACGGTAAAACCATGAACGCCCGCTGGAACACTCAAGGACTCTAACCATGCACGCTACCCATAGATTGTTGCTCTGTTCGCTGACCTTGGCCGTCAGCGCGGCCATGCCAGCGGCGCAGGCTGCAGAAGAGAAAACCCTGCACCTGTACAACTGGTCCGACTATTTCGCCGAAGACACGCTGCGAAACTTCACCGCCGAAACCGGTATCCAGGTGACCTACGACGTGATGGACAGCAGCGAGACCCTGGAGGCCAAGTTGATGTCGGGCAACAGCGGTTATGACCTGATCTTCCCCGGCGATACCGTCAGTGAACGTTTGATGCGTGCCGGCGCCTTGCAGAAACTGGACAAGTCCCAATTGCTGGCGCTGGCCGATATCGAGCCCGGCCTGGCGAAGCTGCACGCGCAGTACCCCAATGCCAAGGACGCCACAGTGCCTTACACCTGGGGCACCATCGGCTTGGTGTACAACAATGAAATGATCAAGAAGCGCATGGTTGATGCGCCGGTGAACAGCCTGGATATGTTGTTCAAGCCAGAGCTGGCGGCCAAATTCAAAGATTGCGGCATCTCCATTATCGACTCGCCAGATGAAGTGCTGGCGGTGGCCCTGAATTATCTCGGTCGTCCGGTGCGCAGTGGTGAGCCGGATGATCTCAAGGCCGCCGAAGAGTTGCTGATGAAGGCGCGGCCCTATATCCGCAAGTTCCAGACCAATCCGGAAACCGACATGGTCAACGGTGATCTGTGCATGTCGCTGGCTTACAGCGGGGCCATGACCCAGACCCAGCGCGCCGCCGATGCGGCCGGTAAGAAGGCCGACTTCCAGTACCGCATCCCGAAGGAAGGCACCACGGTGTGGATGGATACCATGGCGATCCCCAAAGACGCCAAGCACCCAGAGTACGCCTACGCCTTTATCAACTTTGTGCTGCGCCCAGAGAATATGGCGGCCATCAGCAATGCCACCGGCTACCCAACGGCGAATGCCAAGTCGCGGCCAAGCATCGACAAGAGCATGACCAGCAACCCCGATCTTTATCTGGACGAGGCGGCTTACGCTCGCCTGATTCCAGGGCAAGACATCCCGCAAAAAACCATGCGTGCGCGCATGCGGACCTGGACCAAATTCAAAACCGCCACCACCCAATAGTGACAGCTAGGCCGCGCTGTGCGTGGCCGCTTGATGGTGGTTTTGCGTAATCCAGGCACCGCACGCTGAGCGTCACTGCGGTGCCTGGATTGCGGCAACAGAGGGAGCAGTACGCCAGTGACGGCGGGGCGGGACACCGAAGGTGCCCTAAGGCAATGCACTAATAAATTAAGTGAGATAAACGCATGTCTACACGTCGTGGCTTTATTAAACAGTTTGCCGCCGTCGCAGGTTTAGGCGCCGTGGCTTCCATGGGCCTGGGTCTGAATGCTCCGCAGGTACGCGCAGCCCTTGCCGGCAGTTGGTACATGCCGGACGAGAACGAACTGCAGGAGCGGATCTTCCTGTCCTTTGGCGCCTCGGCGGCGATCTACGAAGACTGGGCCACCCCGGTGAACAACAACATCGCCCTGCTGGCCAAGACCATCGCCAAGTACCAGCCGGTGACCGTGCTGTGCCGTCCGGCGCAATTGGCACTGGCCAAGAGCAAGTGCGGCACCACCAATATCAAGTTCATCAGCGTGGCGCTGGACGACATCTGGATGCGCGACTTCGGTGGCTGCTTTGTGGTCGATGATCAAGGCGGTCGTGGTCTGGTGGACTTCAACTTCAACGGTTGGGGCAACAAGCAGGCCCACGCTAACGACACGCAAGTGGCCGATGAACTGAGCTACCAGACCAATGCCAGCTATATCAGCAGCCAGCTGACCGGTGAAGGCGGCGGCATCGAAATTGATGGCCACGGCACCGCGATCATGACCGAGAGTTGCTGGGTCAACAGCAACCGCAACCCGGGCATGACCAGGGCGCAAATCGAAGCCGAGCTAAAGGCTAACTTGGGCTTGCGCAAGATCATCTGGCTGCCGGGCATCAAGGACAAGGACATCACCGACGCCCACGTCGACTTCTACGCGCGCTTCGCCTCCAAGGGCGTGGTGATCGCCAATCTCGACAACGACCCCAAGTCCTATGACTACGCGGTAACCCGCAAGCATCTGGAGATTCTCAAGGCCGCCACCGATGCCGATGGCAACAAGTTGCAGGTATTCACCCTGCCGCCACCCTTGAAGTTGCGCAGCAACGTCTACACCAAGAACAACCCGGACTTCGCCCCCGGTTACATCAACTACCTGCCGATCAATGGCGCGGTGATAGTGCCGCAGTTCGGCGATGCCGCCGCCGACAAATACGCCAAGGATCTGCTGACCAAGCTGTATCCGGGCCGCGTGGTGGTGCAGGTGAATATCGACCCGATTGCCGCTGGCGGTGGCGGCATCCACTGCGTGACCAAGAACCTGCCAGCGGTTTAATTGCGTTTTGCTCCAGAGGGGGGCTCTGGTTAAGCCCCTCTCTTTTTAGCTGTGTCGTGGTGCTGTGTTGGCTCGGTTGTGTGCCGGTCAGGGCTTAACAGCGGGGCCTGAGCAAGGGCTGTTTGCGGGTCGTCAGTGCAGGTCAGTTCCAGCCGCGACACTGCTGTTTTTATTCCATGCTTTTACGCCTGTATGCAGCGGTTTCAGCGCCCAGTGGGCGTTGAGTTAACTTCTGCCACGCCGTGATTAGTCCGTTACAACCCTCATAATAAGGAACACAGTCCATGCAAATGAAGACGTGCAGTGCACTGGCATTGGCAATCGCCGCGGCCTCCCTGCAGTTGGCGTACGCCGCAGACGAGAACCAAGCGCCGGCGACCGAGCAGCTCGGGCAAGGCCTTGAAGGCTCAACTCAAGGTCAGTCGAAAGGCTTTATCGAAGACAGCACCCTGACGCTGCTGAGCCGCAACGTGGCGATCCACCGTGACTTCAAGAACAACAACAACGCGGCGGCCAATTTCGAGGCCAATGGCGTTGCGCAAAACACCAACCAGAATTACGTCAACGAGTGGGGCCAGGCCGAAATGCTGACCTTCACCTCGGGCTTTACCCAGGGCACCGTGGGCTTTGGCGTGGATGCTTTTGCCAATGGCGCGGTACGCCTGACCGGCGGCGCCGGCACCGGCGGCAGCAACGTGTTGCCGGCCAGCAATAGCCATTGTGACGCCCTCACCAGCACCTGCCAGGGTCAGGACGCCTATGGTCTGGCCGGCGGCGCGCTCAAGGCACGGATCTCGGAAACCGAGCTGAAAGTCGGCAACCTGCAGCCCAACAGCCCGGTATTCGGCTACAGCGACCTGTACCTGATGCCGCAACATTTCAGCGGCGGCCTGCTGACCAGTAACGAGATCGCCGGTCTGGCCCTGCAAGGCGGTCACTTCACCTCGGGCAATGCGGAAAACAGCACCAATAAAGACGGCAACCTAGGCACCACCTATGGCGCGACCCAGTTCGACAGCGCCAACTTTGTCGGCGGCGACTACAGCTTCAGCGACACCTTGTCCGGCGGCCTGCATGCATCCAAGTACGAAGACGTCTGGCAGCAGTACTACCTGTCCCTCAACCACAGCTGGGCACTGGGTGAAGAAACCGCGCTGAACAGCGCCGCCAACTACTACAAAACCGACGACACGGGCGATGCCAAAGCCGGCAAGATCAATACCGACGCCTACAGCCTGAGTCTGGCCCTGATCACCGGCGCGCACACCCTGACCTTGGCCCACCAGCGGGTTAACGGCAGCACGCCGTTCGACTACCTGGGCGTGGAAACCGGCGGCGGCAAGTTCAACCCGGCCGGCTCGATCTGGCTGGCCAACTCCTCGCAGTTTGCCGACTTCAACGCCCCGGGCGAGAAGTCCTACAAACTGCAATATGACCTGGATGCCAGCAGTTTCGGCGCACCTGGCCTGAGCTTTATGACCCGTTATGTCCGGGGCACCGACGCAGATGGCAGCCATGCCGACGCCAATGGCGCCTATGCGTTCTACAACGGCATGCAAGACGGCAAGGAGTGGGAGCGCGACATCCAGGTTGGTTATCTGGTGCAAGAGGGGCCGGCCAAGGATCTGTCCGTGACCCTGCGCCAGGCCACCTATCGCGGCAACAGCGCCATCAGCGCCAACTCCGGCGCGGATAACGACGAGATCCGCATCATCACCGCCTACCCGCTGGATATTCTGTAACCGGCACCGGCCTGCTCAAGCCGTGAGGCTTGGGCAGGCCCCATTGCCCTGTCGTGAGTAGCAACATGCAAGTCACTGTTTGTCAGTGGGACAGCCGTCCCGAGATGCTCGAGGCGCAACTGCAGGCGCTGATCGCGCACTGCACGGCCGCGGGCAGCGAGTTGCTGGTACTGCCGGAAATGCCTTTCGATGACTGGCTGGCGGCCTCGCCCGAGGTCGATAGCCGGCGCTGGGCGCTGTCGGTACAGCGCCATCTGGATTCATTCACACGCTTGTCGGCCTTAACTTCGACCAGCGTTATCGCCTCGCGCCCGGTGCTGGACGCGGCGGGCATCGCCCGCAATAGGGCTTTCCATTGCACGGCTGGCGCAGCCTTAGTCGATGGCCATGACAAGGCCCATCTACCCGATGAAGACGGTTACTGGGAAGCGCGCTGGTGTCAGTCAGGCACCTCTGAGCGCGCCGTGGTGCGGGTCGGCGGCTGCCGCGTGGGTACGCTGATTTGCTCCGAGCTGTGGTTCCTCGAACATGCCCGCAGCTATGGCCAGCAGCAGGCGCAGCTGTTGTGCGTGGCACGGGCCACGCCACGCCTGGGGGATGATGTGTGGCTGGCGGCCGGGCAGACGGCGGCCGTGGTCGCCGGGGCCTATTGCCTGTCGTCCAATCAATATCGCCCCGAGGGCGTGGCCCCCGACATGGGCGGCATGGGTTGGGTGATAGACCCAGACGGCAGCATTCTGGCCACCACCACGGCAGCCGAACCCTTCGTCACCGTGGCTATCGACTTGGCCTATGCCGATGCGGCCAAGGCCAGCTATCCGCGCTATCTGCGTTGATGCATTAACTGCACGAGCATTATTGATCTGTTCTTTACTGAGCCAGCACGCCGGCTGTATCGGCACATTTTTACGAGGTATTTCCCATGCGCCCGACAACCTCTTTGGCTGTTGTTTTGCTGTTAGGCAGTAGCCTTGCCGTGGCCGCCGAACCCAGCACCACCCTGTTGCATAACGGCAAAATCTACACGGTGAATGCCGCGCAGCCTTGGGCCAGTGCCATGGTCATTGACGAAGACGGCAGCATAGCCGCCATCGGCTCCGCTGAGGACGTGGCCGAGTACGTCGACGAGGAAACCGAGAAGGTCGACCTCGAAGGCCGCCTGGTGCTGCCGGGTTTCCAGGATACTCACGCCCATGTGCTGGACGCCTCCTCCGAGGCCCAGGGCGATTGCAAGGTCGAGGCGGCGGATGACGTGCCGCAGTGGCTGCAAGAGATCAAAGCCTGCAATGGTCAGGACGACGGTGAGTGGCTGCTGGGCTGGGGCTTCTCCCTGCACAGCCTGCTGGACGAGCAGAAAACCCCGCGCGAGCTGCTCGACAGCGTGATCAGCGACCGTCCGGTGGCGATCATGGAGGAGACTTCGCACTCCTACTGGCTCAACTCCAAGGCCCTGGAACTGGCCAACATCGATGCCGATACCCCCGACCCGGTCGGCGGCGTGATCCTGCGCGACGCGAAGGGCGAGGCCACTGGCCTGCTGCTGGACAACGCCGGTGATCTGGCCCTGGATAAGGCCTTGCCGCCGTCCAAGGCGCTCGATGAGGTGTACTACCAGGCCGTATTGGCCGGCCAGGACGAGCTGGCGCAAAACGGCATCACCTCGGTGGCCGATGCCCGGGTGTTCTGGCGTCGCGGCCATCTGGAGGCCTGGCAAAAAGCCGCCAAAAAGGATGAGCTGAAGGCCCGTACCACGCTGGGGCTGTGGGCCTATCCGACGCTGGATGACGACGAGCAGTTGGCCGAGCTGAAGTCCATGTACGACCCAGGTAATGACGACAGCCTGCTGCGCGTCACCCAGATCAAGTTCTATGTCGATGGCATCATCCACAACACCACCGCGCGCCTGCAAAAGCCCTACGCGCAAAGCCTGGCGGGTGTCGACCCCAAGGGCCTGTACTACTTCAGCCCCGAGCGTCTGGAGCGCTACAGCCGCGAACTGGCCAAGGCCGGTTTCGATATGCATATCCATGCCATCGGCGACCAGGCGGTCAGCGATGCCCTGGACGCCATAGACGCCACCGACGGCCAGGGGCGCCACCGCATCACCCACGTCGAACTGGTGGATAACGACGACATCCCGCGCTTCAAGCAGCTGAATGTGATCGCCGACTTCCAGCCGAGCCCCTACTTCACGGCGGCGGCCCTCAAGGGTGTCGAGCCGGCGATCGGCGCTCGCGCTCACGGGATGCTGCCGATTCGTGAGCTGTATGAGTCCGGCGCGCGGGTCACCCTGAGTTCCGACTGGGACGTCAACCCTTTGTCGCCCCTGGGCATCATGCAAAACGCCCTGAGCCTGGGCGAGCGCAGCCTGCCGAATCTGGAAGCGGCGGTGAAGGCCTACACCCTCGATGCGGCTTACACCCTGCGCCAGGAGAAGGACACCGGCTCGCTGGAAGTCGGCAAACAGGCCGATCTGGTGGTGCTGAACCAAAACATCTTCGACTTGCCGACCAAACAGATCGGCAAAACCAAGGTGCTCTGGACCCTGCTGGGCGGCGAAGAGGTGTATCGCGACCAGGCGTTCTAACGGCTCTGTACCCGATAAGGGTCGATTTTGTAGGGTGGGCTTCAGCCCACCAGCGTTCTTGCCGGCAGATGCGGTGGGCTGAAACCCACCCTACGCAAAGCTCATCGCCTGGCAATTACCGCGCCCTTCGGCTGGCTACATTCCCCACCTCCATGTGGGTCACAAGTTGGCTTCTACAGTTCAACCCAGCAGGTATTTAACGTGGCACGTTTACTGGCGATTCATTCGGGTAAAGCGAAAACCTACTCCGAGGACGGCGTGGCCTTTACCACCGCCATTTGCAAACAGCCGGTTAGCGGCCCGGTGACTATCGATAAGAACGGCTTGGTGGGTAACGAGGTGGCCAACCACAAGAACGCCCTCTATGCCTTCTGCGCCGAAAATTACGACTACTGGAACCAGCGCCTGCAGCCGAGCGAGCCTTGGCAGCACGGCACCCTGGGCGAAAATCTGACCCTCCAGGGGATCGACGAAAGCGCCGTGAATATCGGCGACTTGTTCAAGATAGGCCCGGTGGTGCTGCAGGTTTCCGGTTGCCGGGCACCCTGCGAAAACTTGCTCTGGCGGGTCCAGCAGCCCAGCAGTTTTTTGCACCCTTACCAGGAGTCCGGGCGCAGCGGTATCTACCTGGAAGTGCTCGAAACCGGGGTGATCCAGGCGGGCGATGGGCTGCAACATATCCGCTGTGAGCAGCCGAGTATTTCCGTGCCCGAGCTGGCGCGTTTTCTGCTCAATAGCCAACCGAGCGCGGTCGAACTGGAGCGCTTGATCGCCATCCCCGGCATGGGCCAGCAGATGCTCAGCGCGTTGGTGGTGGCGCGTAATCTGCAAATCGAAAAGACCCTGGTGCAAACCAATCGCTGGGCCGGCTGGAAGCCCTTTGTGGTCAGCGAAATAGTCTCGGAGGCGCGGGACATCAAATCCTTCTACCTGACTCCGGCGGACGGCACGAGCGGCGTGGCCGGTTATCGTGCCGGGCAGTTCTTGAGCCTGCGCCTGACCCTGGAAGATGGCCAGCAGTTGGTCCGTTGCTGGAGCATTTCCGCCTATGATGAAGTTCTTCAGCGCTACCGCATCAGCATCAAACGCGAGCCCCAGGGCCAGGCGTCGCGCTTTATGCACGACAGCGTGCGAGTCGGCGATCGGCTGGAGGTGATGGCCCCCAGTGGCCACTTCAGCCTCAAACGTGGCGAAGTCGCGGTGCCGGTGATCTTGCTCAGCGCCGGGGTCGGCATCACCCCGATGGTCAGCATGCTGCACGCCCACCTGGCCCGCCAGGATAAGCGCCTGCCCACCCTGTATTTCATCCACTCCACGCAAAATGCCCAGACCCACGCCTTCGCCGCCGAGGTGGCGCAACTGCTCGCCCAACACCCGCAACTGCGCGGCCATATCGTCTATACCCGTCCCGAGGCCGGCAGTGTGGCCGGGGTGGATTACCAGTCGAGCGAGCGCCTCAATGGCGTGGCCCTGGCGGCTATTCTCGAGGGCATAGGTTGCTGGTTTGCGGAGAAGTGGATCGAGCTGGGCGCGGCCGATTGTGAGTACTACCTCTGTGGTCCGGATGAGTTTATCGAGCAAAACCTGCAGAGCCTGCAAGCACTTGGCGTCCCTCCATACGCCATCTTTCACGAGTCCTTCGGCGGCGCTCTGGGTGCGCTGGAGGGCGTGCAGTTGCCCGAGGCGAGCGTCAGTTTCAGTCACAGCCAGCAGCAGGCCCAGTGGCGCCAGGAGGACGATCTGTCGCTGCTGGAATTGGCC
>MHZN01000070.1 GCA_001830395.1 Pseudomonadales bacterium RIFCSPLOWO2_12_59_9
TGGTTTTATCGGCATGGCCGTGGCGATCCTGCCGCTGCTGCGCGTCGGTGGCATGCGCCTGTTCCAGAGCGAATCCTCCGATTGGGGCGAGAAAGTCATGCCCCGCTCGCATATGGCCGCCAAGTACATTTTGTTGATTTACAGCGCCTTTACCGCCATCGGCACCGGACTGTTCTGGCTGGCCGGAATGACCCCTTTCGAGGCGGTCAATCACTCCATGGCAGCGCTCTCCACTGGCGGTTTCTCCACCTCGGACTCATCCCTTGCCCACTGGACACAACCGGCGGTGCATTGGGTGGCGGTGCTGCTGATGATGCTCGGCAGCTTGCCCTTTACCCTCTATGTCGCCTCGGTGCGCGGCAACCGCAAGGCACTGCTGCGTGATCACCAGGTGCGTGGCTTTGTCGGTTTCTTGCTGGTGACCTGGCTGGTATTTGGCACCTGGCTGTGGGCCAACTCGGACAACAGCTGGCTGGATGCGTTTCGCATCGTGGCGGTCAATGTCACCTCGGTGGTCACCACCACCGGCTTTGCGCTGGGTGACTACACCCTGTGGGGCAGCTTTGCGGTCTTGCTGTTCTTTTACCTGACGTTCGTCGGTGGTTGCTCGGGCTCCACCGCCGGCGGCCTGAAGATCTTCCGCTTCCAGGTGGCCTACGTGCTGCTCAAGGCCAACTTGCAGCAACTGGTGCACCCGCGCGCTGTGATAAAGCAGCAATACAACAATCACAATCTGGACGAGGACATCGTCCGCTCGCTGATTACCTTCTCCTTCTTCTTCACCATCACCATCGGCGTGATCGCCCTGGGGCTGACGCTGATTGGCCTGGACTGGGTCACCGCGCTGACCGGCGCCGCCACCGCAGTGTGCAACGTCGGTCCTGGCCTGGGTCCGATCATCGGCCCGGCGGGTAATTTCTCGACGCTGCCGGATGCGGCCAAATGGCTACTGACCATTGGTATGCTGCTTGGGCGATTGGAAATTTTGACCGTGCTGGTGCTCTTTACCAAAGCCTTCTGGAAGCACTGAGACACGAATCAATAGCTGCGACCAACCACGCACTGAGCGGCCCTAGGGCGCCTTACAACCGCGCGCGGTACTCGCCTGGGGTACAGTCAAACCAGCGGCGAAACGCCCGGAAAAAATTGCTCGGATCGGCAAAGCCGAGCAAGTAAGCGGTTTCCAGCAGGGTCAAGTTCGGCTGCGCCAGGTATTGCACCACCAGTTCGCGGCGCGTGTCGTCCAGCAACTGCTGAAAGCTGCTGCCCTCCTCCTGTAAACGCCGTTGCAAGGTGCGCTGCGACAGGCACAAGGCCTGCGCCACGCTCTCGCGCTTAGGCTCGCCCTGGGGCAACAAGCGACACAGCACCTGACGCGCCTGATGGGTCACGCGGCTATCGGAAAACCGCGCCAGGTACTCGCCAGCAAAGCGATCATGCAACTGCGCCAAGGCCGCATTGGCGGTCTGCAAAGGGATGTCCAGGTCGGCCCGATCAAACAGCAGCGCGTAATGCTCTGCGTTGAACTGCAACGGTGCCTGAAACACCTGCTGATAGGGCTCCAGGTCAGCCGGCGGATCGCCCTGAAAGCAAATTTTCAGCGGACTGAGCGGCTTACCCGTCATCCACCGACAAAAGGCCAGGGCATAGGCCAACGAGGCCTCGGCACTCTGCCGCGCCGGTGGCAAGCGGTCGCCATGAATGCTCAGAATCAGGCCATAGCCTTGCCCCAAGGGGCGAAAACTCAAATCCGCGCCTTCGGCAATAATCCGCTGATAACGCACCAACCGGGTAAAGCCCTCTTTGAGGGTGCGACTGGACATCAAGGCATAGCCGACCACGTGAAAAGACGCCGGGCGCACCACCTTGGCCATGTTTAAACCAATCGCCGGATTGCCGCTCAGCTCCACCGCCCGCCGCCACAAGCGGGTCATGTTGTCCTGACTGAAACGCGCGTCGGCATCGTCCAAGGCGGCGTAATCCAAATTCAGCGCAGCAAACACGCTGCGGCAATCGACACCGCCCATTTCCAATGCCTGGACTATCCCCAAAGCCCAGCTCGAGGAGGTGGTACGTTCGCTCATGCAGCCTCTTCTCTCGGAATAAATGATGATTAATGCGCGCTAAATTGGCGACGCAAGGATACTAAACTGGCACTCAATGTCACTGACCGAGCAGGCCAGCCAACCTACACTGCAAGGACAATAATTACCGGAGTTTTACCATGGCCCACGACAGCAGCGAACGCTTTAACAGCTTTGCCGAGTTCTATCCCTACTACCTGCAAGAGCACAGCAACGACATTTGCCGGCGCTTGCATTACGTCGGCAGTTTGCTGGTACTGGGCATTCTCGGTTATGCCGTCAGCCAGCAACAATGGGCTCTGCTGTGGTTAATGCCGGTCGCCGGTTACGGTTTTGCCTGGGTGGGCCATTTTGTTTTTGAAAAAAACAAACCGGCCACCTTCAAGTACCCGCTCTATAGCCTGCTGGGGGACTGGGTCATGCTCAAAGATGCCCTCACTGGGCGAATTCGCTTTTAAATCAACGCACCGACACCGCACAACTGCCAGCACCCACCTTTTAGCCGCCCGGCTTGGCTGGCAGGCCTTTAGGTGCGTATTATCTGCCCCCAACAAGTCTAGGAGACTGATCAGACTTCTAGCAGATCACCCAAGCGCCCAGTACAGACCGTGTGAAAACGCAGCGAGCGAAGGTTAGGCAAGACAAAAACAGGCGAAGACGCGGAGTTTATGAGTTGTAAATGAGCAGTCTGAGCCTGTTTTAAACGCCGCATAACCGAGCGCAGTAGTTTTCACACAGTCTGAGTAGAGGCGTCATCTAACAGCAGGTAGCGCTGAGCCATCATGAAAGTTGCCAAATCCGAACGCCGCAATAACCTCCCGACGCCGCCGGTGCGCGAATATTACTCCCGGGTGCTGGCTTATATTGCCGCCGCCGCAAGCATCGCGGCGGGCTATTACGGCCAGTACTTTGGCAATGACACCCTGTGGATCATCCCCTACGCGCTGCTCTACCCGCACCTGGCGCACCAGTTCAGCATTCGCTTCAAGCACAGCCACACCCAGCAAACCTACCTGGCGCTGCTGTTTATCGATGCCTTGCATGCCGGCACCTTCACCGCCCTGATGGGCTTTGCGGTAGTGCCAAGCCTGATGATCATGCTGATTTTAAGCTTCAGTGCGCTGATTAATGGCGGGCTCAGGCCACTGGCCCTGGGCTTACTGGTGGCGGTCAGCGGCGCGGTGCTGACCAGCGCAGTGACAGGTTTGCACTTCAAAGGCAGCAGCCCGATCACCCTGTCCGTGGTCAGTGTGCTGTTTTGTGCCCTGTACATCTGCATCACCGCCTACTTTGTCCATGAGCAGGGCATCAACCTGGCGGTGGCGCGCAGTGAGATCAAACGCGAGCAGGAGAAAGCCGCGCGGCTGGCGCGCAACCTGGCCAAGTACCTGTCGCCGCAGGTCTGGGAGTTGATCTTCAGCGGCAAAAAAAGCGTGCGCCTGGAGACCCAGCGCAAGAAGCTCACGGTGTTTTTCTCCGACATCAAAGGCTTCACCGAGCTGGCCGAAGAACTGGAAGCCGAAGCCCTGACCGACCTGCTCAACACCTACCTCAATGAGATGTCCAAGCTGGTGCTCAAGTACGGCGGCACCATCGACAAGTTCGTCGGCGATTGCGTGATGGTGTTCTTCGGTGACCCGGCCTCCCAAGGGGCGAAAAAAGATGCGGTGGCCGCGGTGTCGATGGCCATTGCCATGCGCAAACACATGAAGGTACTGCGCCAGCAGTGGCGGGCCCAGGGCATCACCAAGCCGCTGGAAATTCGCATGGGCTTAAATACCGGCTACTGCACGGTGGGCAACTTCGGCGCCGACACGCGCATGGACTACACCATCATCGGCCGCGAAGTGAACCTGGCCAGCCGCCTGGAAAGCTCGGCGGATTCTGGCGAGATTTTAATCTCCCATGAGACCTACTCGCTGGTGAAAGACGTGATCATGTGCCGCGACAAGGGCCAGATCACCGTCAAGGGTTTCACCCGCCCGGTGCAGATTTATCAAGTGGTGGATTTTCGCCGCGACCTCGGCGCCACCTCCAGCTATCTGGAGCACGAGCTGCCGGGTTTCTCCATGTACCTGGACACCAACGGCATCCAGAACTACGACAAGGAACGGGTGATTCTGGCGCTAAACCTGGCCGCCGAAAAACTGCGTGACAAGGTCATACTTTAAGCCGCTCGCCGCAGCTGTTATTAATCAGCCAGCAGCGCGCCCTCGGTGCACGCCTGCGCATAAGACTCACCATCGAGCAAACATTGCCGGGCCAGAAACTCCTGCGCCGAGGCGCGCCAAGATTGTTGCCGGGCGTGCTCGGCGCAGCCCTCGCGGCTCAACTGCAGCGCGGCTAAACAGGCCGCTTGCAGATCTGCCGCCAAGACTCCGGTAACGCCTGGCACTAACACGTCCAGCGGTCCGGCCACCGGGAACGCCGCCACCGGCGTGCCACAGGCCAGCGCTTCGAGCATGACCAAACCATAGGTGTCGGTCAGCGAGGGGAAGACCAGCACACTGGCCGCGCCATAAGCATCGGCCAACGCCTGACCATGCAGGTAACCGAGAAACTGCGCCTGCGGATAGGCCGCCGCCAGCGCCTGACGCTGCGGCCCGTCGCCGACCAGGCGCTTGACGCCGGGCAAGTCGAGGGCGAGAAAGGCCTCGATATTCTTCTCCGCTGCCAGGCGCCCCACGTAGAGAAAAACCGGCTGCGGCGGCACTTCGCGCAGCAGCCGCGGGTAAAACAGTCGGCTATCGACGCCCTTGCGCCACAGCTCTAAATGGCTAAAGCCCCAAGCGGAAAACTCGCCACGCATCCGCTCGGTACTGAGCAACACCGCCTGGCTCGGTCGATGAAACGCGCGCAGCCAGGCATAGCCCCACGACAGCGGCAACCACGGCCAGCGACTGGTCAGATACTCTGGAAAACGGGTATGAATCGCCGTGCTGAACGCCAGCTGACGCTTGCGCAACCAACGCCGGGCCGCCCAACCCAGCGGCCCTTCAGTGGCCAGATGCACCATGTCCGGGGCAAAATCGCGAATGACCGGACCGACCCGCCAGAGATTCCACACCAAAGAAATCTCCGGGTAAGTCGGGCAAGGCAGCGCGCGAAAATCCTTTGGTGACAGCACCTTGACCTGATGCCCAAGGCCGCGCAGCTCGGCGCTCAACGCCTGCAGGCTGGTGACCACGCCGTTTACTTGTGGCGTCCAGGCGTCGGTGACTATCAGTACCCTCATAGCACCGGCTCGGCATTAGCCGGCTGTGCGGCGGCTTCAGCGACCTTAGCGGCGGCCAGCGCGGCCAGGCGGGCCTGATCGTCGGCCAGTCGATACAGCTCAATAGAGCCGTCCAAGTGCTCGATCAAGGCCGTGCAGGACTCGACCCAGTCGCCGCAGTTCAGGTATTCGACCTCGCCCATCTGGCGGATCTCGGCGTGGTGAATATGCCCGCACACCACGCCGTTAAACCCACGTTTCTGGCATTCATGGGCGATGGCTTGTTCAAAATCGCTGATGAAATTCACCGCCGATTTGACCTTGTGTTTCAAATACGCCGACAGCGACCAATAGCCGTAGCCATAGCGGCTGCGCCAATGGTTGAGCCAGCGATTGAGGGTCAGGGTGATCTCGTAGGCCGAGTCGCCGAGAAATGCCAGCCAGCGGTGATAACGGGTGATCACATCGAACTGGTCGCCATGGATCACCAGCAAGCGCCGCCCATCGGCAGTGACATGCTCGGCCTCATCGACCAGCTGGATATTGCCGAGGATTAACGACGAGTAGCGGCGCAGAAACTCATCATGGTTGCCGGTGACGTAAATCACCTCGGTGCCGCGCTTGCTCATGGTCAGCAAGCGGCGCAGCACGTTGGTGTGCGCCTGGGGCCAGTAGATGCCGCTGCGCAGCCGCCAGCCATCGATGATGTCGCCGACCAAATAGACCTTGTCGGTGTGGTAGCGCTTGAGAAAGGCGGCCAAGTGCTCGGCCTGACAGTCGCGGGTACCGAGATGGACATCTGACACCCAAAGGGTGCGAACGCGTTGCTTACGGGTCGGTCGGGCAAGCTGGGCACTGCTCATGGGCGGCCTCCGGCGGGGTTTCCCCGAGCTTGCGCAGGCCTGATGAAACAACGATGACAGTTACGCGGCAGTTTGCCGACAGCCTCGGGGCCTGATCAGGCAAGGGACAGGCCTAACGCCGGCTTACTCGCTGCGCGCCGGCTCGTTATGGCCCAGATCGCGCGCCGGGTCGATCAGATCGCGGACCCGTTGCTTGAGCACCTTGGCCTCCGGAAAACCGCCATCGGCCTTGCGTTCCCAGATTTGTACGCCGTCACAGGTGATCCGAAAAATCCCACCCGTGGCGGGCTCCAGGCTGACCCGGGCCAAGTCATCACTGAAGCTGCTGAGTAACTCCTGCGCCAGCCAGGCCGCCCGCAACAGCCACTGACACTGGGTGCAGTAGGTAATCACCACCTCGGCTTTTTCTTGCCGCATTTTCGAGCTCCTCTTTTGGGCTGGCGATACTAGCGGGGTTAGCCCGGCAGTGGCAGCCTTGAGCTGGGCAAAAACAGCAACGCCGCAGCGTTTAGACCGCGGCGTTGCTGTTTCACGGGGCCAATTAAGCGATTTTGGCCAGCAACTCACGGGCCTCTTGCTGCTGCTGCGCATCGCCATCGCAAATCACTTCATTGAGAATGCTGCAGGCGCTGCCCACATTACCCTGGGCGATATAGGCCAGCGCCTTGTTCAATTTGACCAGGTTCTCCCTATTAGTGGCCAGGTGTTCCAGGTCGGTCAGCGCAGGATTTTTGATCGGCTTAAACGACTCACCGGCAAAGGCATCGACAAATTCCTCTTCGAGGATGTCGTCATGCACGCCGCTGTCCGACGGCCAGCTCGCAAAGGGGCTCAAGGCCTCTTGCGTCAATGGCACTTCACTGACCTCCGGCAATTGCTGCAGGTCGGAGCGAAACGCCGCGTCATTGGCCACCGCCGCCAACGCCGCCGCTTTACTGCGCGCAGTCGCGGCGGGTTTGAAGGGACTCAGCAAATCCCAGCTGGCGTCCAGGGACAAATCTTCCAGGTTCAGCTGAAAGTCATCCAACAACTGCGGGCTGGCAGCCTGCTCGGCCAGCACCATTTTATCCAGGGCAGACACAGCATCGTCCAAGCTAATTTCCGGCTCTGACACCAGCGCGTGGGCAAAGCGTACCCAGAGTTGATCCAGCTGGGCGGGGTCCACGCCCTGTTGCCGCAAGACCGCCTCCTCCTGGGCAAAACCTGCGCTATCGCCCAGTTCGCCAAGCACCTCCAGCATGCGCAAGCGCAACTCAGTGCGCTGCGGCTGGGCCTCAACGCCCTTGCGTAAAATACCCAATGCCTCGCTAAAACGCCCATAGGCGATATAAATATTGGCGCCTTCGAGCGGGTCGGCGGTGGTGGCGGCCGGCCGCGGCGGCAATGGCGGCAGTGACGCGGCCGGCTTGCTTGGCGGCGGGCTCTCAAGTTCCGCCGTAAGCGCGGGCTGCGACTCCTGCGTCGACAGCGCAGCCGCAGGCTCTAGTGCAGTAATCGCGGGCGGTTGGGGCTGCGGTGCACTGGCGGCTACGACGGCGGCCTGACGGCCACGGGCGCGCCAAAGGAGTGCACTCAGCAACCCCAGCAACAGACTGGTGCCGCCCAGCAACCACACCAAGAGCGATGAGTTAGAGCCATCTGTTGCCGCCAACGGGGCGGCGGTGAGCAGCCCGGCATTGGGCTTCGCGACCACCGTCAACGGCTGCGCCGGGCTGGCGGGCAGCGTTGCTGTCCGGCTTGCCGCAAGCTCGGCACGCAGCAGTTCAAGCTGCTGATCCTTACCCTGCATTTGCTCTTGCAATGCGTTCAACTGCGCCTGCAAGACCAGCATCGAGGCTTGCAGCTGGCGATTTTCCTCGGCGCGGGCAGCCAGGTCCCGCGCGACCCGTTGCTCTACCTGCGCCAGCGCCGCATCGGCACTGATGCTACTGGGCGGCGGTACGGGATTAGCCGGCACGTTGCTGGCGTTTGCCGTGTTGTTGGCCCGGGCTGTAGCGGCCTCGACGCTCGACGGCGCTGACAGATTAGTCGCTGCAACCGCAGCGCCAATACTGTCGGGCAGCAGCAGGTCGGCATCCAGCTTCAAGCGGCTGCGGTCCCCGCCCATAAAGGCTTGCGGATTTAAGTCCTGAATAGCCGTCATCAGCGCCGGCACCGATGGCTGGCCGGCGCTCGTATGCAGGCGCTGGGCAATCAACCAAAGGCTGTCCCCCGCCACCACCCGATACCGGTGGCCCTGAGTCGCAACGGGTGCTGGCTTGGCGCGCTTCGGCGGGCGCGGCTGGGCCACCCGTGGTGCTGCATAGGCCGGCACTTGCGCCACCGCGCGATAGGCAGAAGAACCAGGCGGGTCGAGCAAGACGGTGTATTCACGCAACAGCTGACCATTGGGCCGGGTCAACTCAACCACAAAGTTCAGATAGGGCTCGCGGATGGGCTTGCTTGAGGTCACCCGAATAATGCTTTGCGAGCCGTTAAACAGCGGGGTAAAGCGTAAATCATTGAGAAAGAAAATCCGCTCGACCCCCGAGCGTTGAAAATCGACTTCCGAGGCCAGTCGCACCCGCACTTCGTCGGCGCTCAAGTCGCCGACCTCCAGCAGTTGAATATCGGCCTCCAACGGCTGATTGAGCGCTGAATGCAAGCTAATAGTGCCAAGCCCCAAGGCCGGTACCAAACCCGAATACAACAGCGAACTCGAGGCCAGGCCTAACAGCAGTTTGTGCACGCGAGCCATATGACCTCCAAGGTTTATCAGCTCGAACACCGCCCTCATCCGGCGCCCCAACGTGTTTAGCTTGGTGGCAATGAGAACGACGCTAACGGCTTACCTTGCGAACAATCAACGCACAGCCAAACACGGTGACCGGCAAGTCAGCCCGAGTACAGGATAGTCCTGGTTTTACTTGCACGCACGCAGGCCAGACCGCCTCGACGCTTGGATGCGCGTCACTAAGGCCGAATAAAACTGCTTGGACAGCCGGTAGTTACTGCACACAGCGGCGCCCGCCTGACGCCTGCGCACTGACCAGCGACAACGGCGCCAGCCATGGCCGCTACCATTTCACATACTGGTCTTCGACAAAGCCCCAGAGGTTGTCGATCTGCACCGCGGGGCGCCCAAGCGGGCGCAGCACGCCGGTAAAGCGACCAAAAATCTGTTTGAAATTGCTGGCCATAATGCCCAGATTCATCCGTTCCTCATGCAGGCCATGGGCGACAAAACGCAACTCGACCTGGCCGTCAGCCGAGTTGATCGTCCAGGGCTTAAGTGGCTGATCGCGATCAAACTCAAAACGCGCGGTATCGACCTTGATCAACTCGCCATTGAGCCAATAGCAGTTCTCGGTAAAGCTGGTTTCATTCACCCCACAGGACAGGTTCAAACCCACCCGCTGGGTGCCCGCCTGCCCCGACAGACAGGCCCAGTTCCAGTGGGTTTCCGGGCGCATATAGCCGGCCGACCAGTCGTGATGAGCAAAGGCCTCGATCGCGCGCAGGTCAAAATCGCCCAGGGCGCTCTGCACCGAGCCACTGCAACGCACGCCGGCAACTTTTTGCGCGTAGACCCAGCCGTTTACCGCCGTTGGCGTGCACAGATGCATCGGCTGAAAGGCCGGTTCAGCTTCGGAAAAGCTGGCCTCGATCCGCGTGCCGTCATCCAGCTCAACCAGCAGATGTTTTTGTTTCGACGCCGCACAGTTTTCCAGCCGCAACAAATTGCGCCCCTGGCGCAGCTCGCAGATGCCGTCGTCGGGGTTTTGCGAAAAGCGGCTGCCAAAACCCAGCGGCAACTTGAACTGACGCTCGATCATCCGCCCCGAAGCCGGGTGAAACAGGTAGACAAAGCCGATCCCGGCCAAGCTCAAATTGGCCAGCGCGCAGCCGCCGATCAACTGATCACTGATCAGGCCAAAATACTGAAACTGGTGAAAACGCCGCCATTTGGCCAAGGCCCCCAACGGCTTGCCCATGGGGGAACGAAAGTCAAAGTCGCGGTAGTTGATCTGCTTGGGTGCAGTCTTGAAGATGCCGTAATGCGGTTGGCCATTGGCCTGAATCAGCTGATCCATCTGCGTGTGCTCTGGGCGAAGATAGCCGCGATGCTAGCACCGCCGGCCGGCCACGCCAGTCACCCATGGCGCCAAAGCCTGGGGCAAAATCAGCCAGAAAGCCGAGCGCTCGGCCTGCTAGCTCACCACCCGGTTACGCCCCTGGCTCTTGGCCTGATACAGCGCCTTGTCGGCCTGTTCATAGAGTTGCCCCAAGGTCCCGCCTTGCGCGGGCTGCAGGCAGGCGACGCCAATCGACAGGGTGACCACCCCGGCGGTGTCGGAGCCGGCATGGACAATGCGTAAATGCTCAAGTGCGGCGCGCAACTGCTCGGCGCGTTGATGAGCTTC
>MHZN01000071.1 GCA_001830395.1 Pseudomonadales bacterium RIFCSPLOWO2_12_59_9
TGGCGCTATCGAGCAGCACCGCCAGCCATTCATTGGGCTGTTCGCCCAGCTGCTGATAGGTCCACCAGTCCAGCAGCCACAACGGCAGCAGCACCACCAGCAGGCAAGCCGCAATCGGCCAGAAGTAACCCTGAGTCAGGCGCATGCTTTCTCGTATGGCCGCCAGTGGCGACAGGCCACGCAGCACCAGCAAGTACTCGGCGAAGGCCAGCTTGACCATCACCCACAGCGCCGGCAGTACCAGCAGCGAAGCGCCGAGCACGATCAGCAAGGTGCTCAGCACCGCCAGCAGGGCAAAACTTGGCCACAGGCGCAGGGCCGCAGCCAGCAGATCGCGCACCTTGGGCTGCAGGCCACGGCTGCGGGCATCGATAAACAAGATCAAGGCGGCGCTGTACAGCGGGTAAAACAGCAAACCGGCGAGCAGGCTGTAACCCATGCCCTCCGCGCTGCCGAGCCAGGCGTTGATGGCGTGTTGGGCAAGGTTTTCCAGCACCACCCAAGGCAGGCACAGCAGGGCGATGGTCGGCAGATTGCGGCTAAAGAAAAACCAGGTGTCGCGAAGCAAGTTGAGCGGGTTCATCAAGGGCGCATCGGCAGTGGAGGGGCGGCTACTTTAGCCTTTGCTGGGCGCGGACCCAAGCCTTGGCCCCACAGGCATGCTGGCTGTGCTAAAGCACTGCCGTTTTTTTCGCGATGCGCTTAGCATTGCTCGCCCCCATGGGAGCCATCTACCGGTATAGGAGTTAGCCCTTGAGTATCCATATTCGTGCCGCTACACCCGCCGACGCCGGGCAAATTTTGGCCTTTATCACCGAACTGGCCATTTACGAGAAAGCCGAGCAGCAGGTCAGCGCCAATGTGGCCGATATCGAGCAGAGTTTGTTTGCCGCCGATTCACCCGCGCGCGGGCTGATCTGCAGCCTGGACGGTCAGCCGATTGGCTTTGCGGTGTATTTTTTTAACTACTCGACCTGGCTCGGGCGCAAGGGGCTGTACCTGGAAGATTTATATATCTCCCCGCAGCAACGTGGCGCCGGGGCTGGCAAACAAATGCTGCGGCATTTAGCCAAAATCGCCTGCGACAGTGGCTGTGGTCGGTTCGAATGGAGCGTGCTGGACTGGAATGAACCGGCGATCAAGTTCTATCAGTCCCTCGGAGCTGCGCCCCAGGATGAATGGATTCGCTACCGCATGGACGGCGCGACCTTGCAGACGTTTGCCCATGACGACCGCTGAGACCGGCAATTCAGTCGCTTGAGCGGCATCAATCGGGCTGATGCCTGCGGGTGCCGGTCGATGTGCGCGTGCGCCCGGTCGCGGCTTCGCACATACTTCAGCTCCGCATTTGCCCCCAGGAGTTGCTGGTGAAAAAAATCGCCGTGTTCGCCGATGTCCAGAACCTCTATTACACGGTGCGCCAAGCTCATGGCTGCCATTTCAACTATGCGGCGCTGTGGGCTGAGATCAGCCAACGTGGGCAGATTGTCACGGCCTACGCCTATGCCATCGACCGCGGCGATGCCAAGCAGCAGCAGTTCCAGCAGATCCTGCGTAACTTAGGCTTCGTGGTGAAGCTCAAGCCCTATATCCAGCGCAGCGATGGCTCGGCCAAGGGCGACTGGGATGTGGGCATCTGCATCGATATTCTCGAGGTGGCGCCGCAGGTCGATGAGGTGGTGCTGGCCTCGGGCGATGGCGATTTCGATCTGCTATTGGATAAAATCCGCAGCCGCGACGGCGTCGAAGCCACCGCCTATGGCGTGCCGGGGCTGACCGCGCAATCGCTGATCCGCGCCGCCAGCCGCTATGTGCCGATTGAAGGCGGGTTGCTGCTTAAGTCGTAGGGCGGTCAACGCGAAGCTTGGCCGCCAGTTTTACCCGCCATTTGCCCCAAGCACCTCTGTACCGGGCATTTATTGACTGGGATAACCGCGGTGGCCAACGCTTCGCGGTTGTCCACCCTACCCATTCCCTCAGCTACTGGATTTATCGTGGAACGCATTGCAGTCATCGACTTTGAAACCACCGGCATGTCGCCCGGACAAAATTGCCGCGCCACTGAAATTGCCGTGGCCATAGTGGAAGACGGGCGCATCGTGGCGCGCTATCAAAGCCTGATGAACAGCGGCGCCTATGTGCCGCCTTTTATCGAGAGCCTGACCGGCATCAGCAACGCCATGCTGCGCACTGCGCCGCCGGCCGCGCAGGTGATGGCCGAGGTGGCGGAGTTTGTCGGCAGCACGCCCCTGGTGGCGCACAACGCCTCCTTCGACCAGAAATTCTGGGACGCCGAACTGGCGCTGATTAAACGTCAACGGGTGCAGAACTTTGCCTGCTCGATGCTGCTGGCGCGGCGCTTATTACCCCAGGCGCCCAATCACAAGCTCGGCACCCTGAACAGCTGGGCCCAATTACCCAATACCGGCAAGGCCCACCGGGCCATGGCCGATACGGAAATGGCCGCCAACCTGATGCTGTTTATGGCCGAGCTGCTGCGTCAGCGGCACGGCATACCGACGATTTCCCATCAGCTGTTGTGCAGCTTGCAGAAGGTGCCAGCGGCGAAAATAGCTGAGGCGCTGAGCCGGGCGCGCGGCAGCCGTTAGGCCGCCCAGCCGCAGACAATCGCTTGCCGCAGGGGCGGACAGGGTAAACTGCCGGCATTCCCGTAAATGCCCTGGTTATTCCCATGACTTTCGCCGCCCTTGGCCTGATTGAACCCCTGCAGCGCACCCTCGACGAGCTCGACTACAAAATTCCGACGCCGGTGCAGGCCGCGGCCATTCCAGCTGTGTTGGCCGGCCGTGACCTGATGGCCGCCGCGCAAACCGGCACTGGCAAAACCGCCGGCTTTGCTTTGCCGCTGTTGCAACGGCTGATGCTGGAAGGCCCGGTAGTGGCCAGTAACTCGGTGCGCGCCCTGGTGCTGGTGCCGACCCGCGAGCTGGCCGAGCAGGTGCATGAGAGCTTTCGCACCTACGGCCAGCACCTGCCGTTGAGTACCTTTGCCGCCTACGGCGGGGTTAGTATCAACCCGCAGATGATGAAGCTGCGCAAAGGTGTCGATGTACTGGTGGCCACCCCCGGCCGCTTGCTGGATCTGTTCCGCCAGAAAGCCCTGAAGTTTTCTCAGCTGCAAACCCTGGTGCTGGATGAGGCCGACCGTATGCTCGACCTGGGCTTTGCCGACGAGCTGCGTTCGATTTACGCCGCCTTGCCGAAAAAACGTCAGACCCTGCTGTTTTCGGCGACCTTCTCCGATGCCATCCGGGTGTTGGCCGAGCAGATGCTGGATAACCCGCTGACCATCGAAGTCAGCCCGCGCAACGTCACCGCCAGCAACGTCAAGCAGTGCGTGATCACCGTGGACAAGAAACGCAAAACCGAGCTGTTTTGCCATCTGTTGAAAAAACACAGCTGGAGCCATGCGCTGGTATTCGTGAAAACCCGCAAGGGCGTCGATGAGTTGACCGAGTTGCTGCAAAAACAAGGCCTCAATGTCGACGGCATTCACGGCGACAAGCCGCAAGCCACCCGCCAGCGCGCGCTGGATCGCTTCAAAGCCCGGGAAGTACAGATTCTGTTTGCCACCGACGTGGCCGCCCGCGGCTTGGATATTGATGACCTGCCCTTGGTGGTCAACTTCGACCTGCCGATTGTGGCCGAAGATTACGTCCATCGCATCGGCCGCACCGGCCGCGCCGGCAACAGTGGTCAGGCGATCTCGCTGGTCTGCGCCGATGAGGTCAATCTGCTGGCGGCCATCGAGGTGCTCAGCGGGCAGAGCTTGAAGCGGGTCGAAGAAGCCGACTTTATCCCCGAACATCGGGTGCCGCTGATCGATGCAACTGGGCAAGTGCTGAAGAAATCCAAGAAGCCGAAAAAGCCGAAAGTGGTCGGCGGTGGCGGCAAGAAAAACCTCGGCAAATGGCTGGAAAGCAACGAACCAGCTGAGCCGCAAGTGAAGATAGTGCGCAAGATCCCCGTGTTTAACACCGGACCGAAAAAGAAGAAGTAGGGTGGGTTACGGCGTGCGCGATGTGCTGATTGGTCGCGATCTACGCACGCCTAACCCACCATTGTCGGCCTCGGCTCTGAAAGCGTCGGGACTACGCCCTTACGGCTGACGGGTATCGCTGCGCTCCACCCATCCTAGGTTTTACGACGCTGCGCTCAGCGCATCCAACTGCTGCTTGTGCATGGCGGCTTGGGTGGCGTCGTAGATCACCACACAAATATGCTCGATCGAACCGGTGGCGCCCGCCAACGGCAGCAGCGTGACGTTCTGGTACATGTAGTCGGCCAGCCCGGTGATCGGCTGGTAGTTCTTGAAGTGCACCAGATACGGATGCTGCTCCCACAGGCTGAAGGCGCGGGTGCCCAGTTGCAGCACGGTGTCGACTTTGCGCCGAAACCAGGGCTCATCGATCTCGCTAAACAGGCTAAACAGCGATTGGCCGTAAACCTGATCCGGGCCCATGCCTGAGTGGTTTTCCATGAAGCTGTTCCACACTTCGATCTGATATTGGCGGTCGAGCACTATCACGCCAACATCGATGCACTGGACTATATCCAGCAGCCAGTGGACTTCGTTGATGTCGATTTGGGCGGCCATGGCGTTGTCTCGCGGCTAGTTGAGCAGGTAATTGATCTTGTGGCTCAGGCGCTGGATCGAATCTTCGGTAAACAACAGCAGCAGGTCAAAGTGCACGTTGTGACCTTCCAGGCTGTAGCTGATTTCCACCGCCAGGGTTTTGCGCCAGCGTCTTTGGTTGACGTGAATCAGGCTGTCGATCGAGCTATGCAAGCCCAGCAGTTGCGGATGGCCCTGGGAGAAGCGCACATCAATTTGCTCGGAGATGCCGCTCAGGCAGGCGCCGATCAGAATGCTGGCCAGATCGAGCAGCATCTCCGCGGTTTCCACGTCGTTGCCGGGCTGCCAGTTAAACAGTTTAGCGATGTCGGAAATTTCCGAGTCGTGAAACAGCAGCAGCGCCTCGCCGGCAATCCCGTCGCCAATAAAGCCCTGGCACAAGGCGCTGCACCGCTCGCCGCGCTGGGCATCGGCGAGGGTCATGTGCAGCTCGCTGACTTCAAAGATATTCACCGCCGGCACCGGCAGCTCGACAAACACCCCCAGCACCTTGGCCAGCAAGGCGGCGGCGCGGCCCATGGCGACGTTGCTGATCTCGCGCAGAGCGTCGCGGAAATTGATTTTTAACTCGAAGGCCGGGCGTGACGGCACCGGCTCGGGGCTGGCGACGGCGCTATCGGCTGGGTTGAGCAGGCCAAGGCGTTCGAGGGTCTGGCGCAGCTCCTCGGGTTCCGCCGGTTTCTTGATAAAGGCCAGGGCGCCCAGCTCGGTCACCCGGCGGATGGCTTCTTCCTGCACATCGCCGGACACCACTATGACTTTTGGCGTGAGGCCTTCGCTGCGCAGCGCCGCGAGCACTTCAAAGCCATCCATGACCGGCATGGTCAGGTCGAGCAGCACCACGCTCGCCAGGCCTTGGCGAATCATCTGCAGGCCTTCCTCACCGTGACAAGCCTGGCTGATGCTCACCGGCCACTCGGGCGGCAGCGCGCGAATCAGCTGCTTGCGCGCCATCATGGAGTCATCGCAAACCAGTAGGCCAATTGCCATTGTGCTTATACCGCCATCAATAAGGTGCCGCCTTGCTTGCCGGCTTTGCTGCAAGCATAGCCGGCAACGTTGGGCCGCGCGATCAGGGCCGGTTTGCGCTTGGCCGGCTAGAGTGGACGCTGCAGATAACGGTGGGCGGCGATGCCTGGCAGGTGCGAGGCGTTTTCCCGCTGCAAGGCAAACCCCAGCCGCTCATACAGGGCTTGGGCGCGCGGATTGCTGGCAGCCACATCCAGGGCGCAACGGCTGAACCCGGCGACGCGGCCCTGTTGCAGGAGAAAGTCGATCAATTGGCTGCCGATGCCCTGGCCGGTGCTCGCGCTGCTGACGCCCAGGTGCGCCAGGTAGAAGGTGCGCTTGGGTGGCGGGGCGATGATGCGTTCCAGTTGCACGCCGCGCCAGAGCACTTTCCAGCACTGCAACGGGCCATAGAAACGGATGATCTGGCTGGCGGCCAGCAGCAGGTTGGCGAGGTTGCCTTCGCCACTTTGGGCGGTGCCGCTGGCCAGCACCTGGCCGTCCTGTGTGCCGACCCAATGTTGGCGGTAACCAAACTGACCGCGACCGCGAACAAACACCCAGCGCAAAAAGTCTTGGGCATTGCCCTTGGTTGTGCAGGCAAAGGCGTAGTCAAAGGCCGCCGGGCCTGAGCTGTAAATCAGTGGCACGGCGGCGGCAACGTCATCCGGCAGGGCGCGGCGAAAGGTCAGAGGCATGGCGGGTCTCGGGCTGATTGAGGATAATTCAATCTAGCACGATCGTTCCATATTTTCCGCTATGGATGCGTGTCGGTCAGTCCGCCGCGTGGTGTTGCAGCCAGGCCAGCATGCCCAAACCCGCCGCGCGGCCGGAGGCGAAGCAGGCGGTGAGCGCCTCGAAGGGTACGCCGCCGGCAGTGCTGATCGCTTCGTCCAGCGGGCGGGTTTTTACCAGGGTTAGCGGCAGGGCCTTGATCGCGCCGGCCAGCAATGCCGGCTCGGCAAAGCTGGCGGCGTCGCTCAGCTCGCGCAGCAAACCGGCGCGTACGCCGTCCAGCCCCAGTTGGCTGCGCAAGTGATTA
>MHZN01000072.1 GCA_001830395.1 Pseudomonadales bacterium RIFCSPLOWO2_12_59_9
CCTGCCCATCGGCCACTACGAGTACGCCAACGCCCTGACGTATGTGTACGGCGACGACGAACACGAAAAAGCCCTGGAGCAATTGAAACTCGCCGCCTCGCTCAAGCCGATCAACGCCATGGAAGCCCTGGAAGTCGCTCACGCCAAAAAGCTGCTGGCCAGCTTCGAGCAAAGCTCCGCCCAACGCTGATAGCCACGGGCAAAAACACCGCACACAAAAAAGGGCTTGCCACTGGCAAGCCCTTTTTTATTGCACCCAATCTAGCGGCAGACCTAGGGTTTGTGCGGGCGCGACAAGAATTCGTGGGACTGCATCTCCAGCAAGCGACTGAGGGTGCGCTGGAATTCAAACTCCAAGCGAGCGCCGGTGTAGAGGTCTTTCAACTCCACTTCCGCCGACAGAATCAGCTTCACGTTACGGTCGTAGAACTCATCCACCAGGTTGACGAAACGGCGGGCCATATCATCCTTGGCCGAGGTCATTTGCTCGATATTTGAGATCAGTACGGCGTGGAATATTTTGGCCAGCTCGATGTAATCGTTCTGGCTACGCGGTCCGTCGCAAAGCTCGCGAAAATCAAACCAGGCCACATCGTCGCCGACCTTGCGCGCCACTATCGCGCGGTTTTCGATCATCAGCGGCTGGTTTTCTTCAACCACACAATGCTCGGGGAGCAGGCTCTTAAAGCTCTTTTCCAGGCTGTCTTCGGCAGCGGCGTCCAACGGCCAGTGAAACAACTCGGCCTGTTCCAGGGCGCGCAGACGGTAGTCGACACCGCTGTCGACATTGACGATTTCCGTGTGAATTTTCAGCAAGGCAATCGCCGGCAAAAACCGCGCGCGCTGCAGGCCGTCCTTGTACAGGCCATCGGGGACTATGTTGGAAGTCGCCACCAGGCTCACGCCGTTCTTGAACAACTCTTCCAGCAAGGTCGCCAGAATCATCGCATCGGTAATATCCGAGACAAAAAACTCATCGAAGCAAATCACCCGGGTCTCAGCCGCAAAGCGCTTGGCGATCAACGGCAGCGGATTTTTCTCGCCACTGAAGTTTTTAAGCTCTTCATGCACCCGCTTCATAAAACGGTGAAAGTGCGTGCGGGTCTTCTCTTTGAACGGCAAAGCATCAAAAAAAGTGTCGACCAGATAGGTCTTACCGCGTCCCACGCCGCCCCAGAAGTACAGGCCCTTGATCGGCTCTTGCGACTTTTTACCGAACAACCCGCTGAACAGCCCCGGTCGGTGCTTGTGCGCCGCTACCAGATCGTCATACAGCCGCTGCAGATGGCGCACGGCCATTTCCTGCGAGGCATCGTGAAAGAATTCAGGCCGTTGCAAATCGGCTTGATAGCGCTGCAGTGGAGTCATGTTCGGCAATGAAGGGCCTGCGTGATCGACGATAAAAAACAGGCCGGCACTGTAGCGATGGCCCCGCCGAATGGCAATCGGCAAGGCCTCGCGTGCGACCAAACGGCGTTACTCTTGTGGCTTTAGTGCATCGCGCAGGCTGGCCATGGCCGCATCGCGGCTGACGGTATCGGCGTAGACCGGGCTCTGCGCCACGCATTCGGCGTCCAGCCACAGGCCGAAAGCCTCGCCTTGCTCGCGCAAATCCAGCGTCTCACCCGACTGCAAACGCTTGCTGACCTGGCCGGCGGCCTTGCCATCGGCAAAGCAGTTGGACAGCAGCAATTGCTCGCCACTGGCATCCAGCAAGCGGAAGCGAAAGCTGCCATCCTCTTCGCGAAAACTGACGAAACGGGCGCTCTTGACGGCTTTTTTCTTCGCGCCAGCGTCGCCTTGCACCTGGGTGCGAAACGAGCGCAGACCAACCGCCGCACGCAGCTCGGCCAGAAACGGTGTCGCCGTTTTGCGCGCCTTGGCGGCGCCCGCCAGCAGGATATCTTCCAGCTCATCGGGGCGATTGATCAGCCCGTTATAGCGCTCGCGGGCCTCGCCCAGTTCGTTATCCAGCAGCCCGAACAAGCGCTGCTTGGCCTCGCCCCAAGCCAAACCACCCAGCAACTCGGCGCGAAACTCGGCCTGCTGCGTCGGGGTGGAGAACGCCTGGTACAAAGTGAACAGGTTGGAGCCGTCCGGATCTTTCGCCTCACCGGGTAGCTTGGAGTCTGTGACTATCCGCGCCACCGCATCCTTCAACTGCTTGGCAGTGCCAAACAGCGGGATGGTGTTGTCGTAGCTCTTGGACATCTTGCGCCCGTCCAGGCCCGGCAAGGTCGCCACGCTTTCCTCGATCTGCGCCTCGGGCAAGGTGAACAGCTCCTTGCCAGCACCAAACAAATGGTTGAAGCGCTGAGCGATGTCACGGGCCATCTCGACGTGCTGAATCTGGTCGCGACCGACCGGCACCCGATGGGCATTGAACATCAGGATGTCCGCGGCCATCAGTACCGGGTAGCTGAACAGGCCCATGGTCACCCCGGCGTCCGGGTCTTCACCCTCGGCCAGGTTTTTATCCACCGAGGCCTTGTAGGCATGGGCGCGATTGAGCAGGCCTTTACCGGCCACGCAGGTCAGCAGCCAGGTCAGCTCCGGGATCTCGGGAATATCCGACTGCCGATAAAAAGTCGCCTTGTTCACGTCCAGCCCGCAAGCCAGCCAGGTGGCGGCGATCTCCAGCCGTGAGCGCTGAATCCGCGCCGGGTCATCGCACTTGATCAGCGCGTGATAGTCAGCCAGAAAATAGAACGATTCGGCATCCGCCTGACGGCTGGCAATAATCGCCGGGCGAATAGCCCCGGCGTAATTACCCAAATGCGGAGTGCCGCTGGTGGTGATGCCGGTAAGGATTCGTGTGGTCATGACGGGATCGCTTTCAATCGCATGGATTAGAGACGCGCAAGTACCAACTGTTTCAGCTCGGTCAACTTGCCGTGAAAAAAGTGGCCGCATTCTGCCACTTTCAGCAGCTCATGGGGGCGTTGCAGTGTGTCGACCCAGGCGTAAACCTTGGCCGGGGTGACCACTTCATCATCCATTGGTTGAATAATCGTCAGCTCAGCGTGCGCGGGTAACTGGCCATCAACCGCAAAACGCTCGACCGGCGGCGCCAGCATAAACAGCTGCCGCACAGCCACGCCCTGGGCCTCCAGCCGCCCCGCCAGACAGCCGGCGACGCAGGAGCCGAAGGAGAAACCCAGCAGCGTTAGTGGCAATTGCGGCTGCTGCGCCAGCAACCAGCGCGCCGCCGCTTCGGCATCATCAATCTCGCCACGGCCCTCATCATGGCTGCCAGCACTCAGGCCGACTCCACGAAAGTTAAACCGCAGCGTCGCCAAGCCCGCATCCCGCGCCGTGCGCTGCAAAGTGCTGACCACCTTGTTTTGCATGGTGCCGGCGAACAGCGGATGCGGATGACACAGCAGCGCCAGCCCGCGCGCCTCCGGCAGCGCCTGGTAGAGCGCCTCAATGGGCCCGCTGGGGCCATCTATTAACAGTGCAACTTCACCCATCGACAAGGCTTTACTCCGTGACCCCAACGCGGGTCGACTCGTCTAGCTGACAGCCAGCGGGATGCCCGCACTGGCACACATCAAGCATTGCATTGCGCTATACAGCGCAGGTTTGAGCCGTTAACGTAAAGCAAAGCCACTTTTAGAGGAAGGATTCGTGGAACAGTCGCTCACCACTTGGTTACTCCCTGCTATCGCTCTGCTTACCGGCATTGCCATAGGTTTTTTAATCGCCCGCTTACTGCCCAACGCCGCCCCCAGCCGCACACAACGGCAGCTGGACGACCTGAAAGAGCGTTTCGATAGCTATCAAGGCGAGGTGGTTAACCACTTCAACACCACCGCCAATCTGGTCAAGCGCATGACCCAGAGCTATCAAGACGTGCAAGAGCACATCTCCGCCGGCGCCAACCGTCTGGCCTTGGACGAACTCACCCGCCAACGCCTACTGGCCGCACTCAACAGCGACGACGGCTACAGCGCGCCCCGCGAGCGCCTGACGCCGCCGGCCAATAATGAAATGCCGAAAGATTACGCGCCAAAATCCGACGACAGCCCCGGCACCCTCGACGCCAACTTCGGCCTGAAAAGCAAAAAATCCTAAGCGGCACCAGTTAGTTAAACCCGTAAAAAAACCGCCTGACTAGGCGGTTTTTTTATTGCCCGCGAATCAGATCGCGCCGTGGTTACGCAGCAACTCCAGCACCAACTTGACACCCTCGTCCACCGAAGTGGCCTGGGTATCGACCACCAGATCGGCGCCCAGCGGGATGTCATAAGCAAATGACTCGCCCGGAATGTTGTCGCCAGCGGCGGCGTACAGTCCTTGCGGATCACGCTCACGGCACACCTGCGGCGAAGCCTGCACATAGACCGTCAGCAACCGCTCGGCACCGATGATGGCCTTGGCCTGCTCGCGACCCTCGGCATCCGGCGCCACGAAGGCGGCCAGGGTCAACAGCCCGGCGTCATTGAAGTGCTTGGCCACTTGGGCGGCACGCCGCCAGTTTTCACTGCGTCCGGCACGGTCCTGAGGCAGGCCTTTGTTGACGTCCCGACGCAGGTTCTGACCATCGAGCACATACACAGCACGACCCAGGTCGAACAACTTGCGCTCCACCGCGTAGGCCAGAGTGCTCTTGCCGGCGCCCGACAGGCCGCTGAACAACACACTGACCGGCTGCTGACCGAAACGCAGTGCGCGCTCCTCGGTCGATACATGGGCCAGCGCGCCGTGATGGCCGCTGCCACCCTGGCCGCCAACCGGAGCGGCGATAATCATGCCGGCGCCGACTGTGCCGTTGGTCAAACGGTCGATCACAATAAAGGCGCCAGTGGTGCGGTTGCTGGCGTAACCGTCGAGGGCGATAGGGGCGTCCAGCGCCACCTTGACCTTGCCGATTTCGTTCAACTGCAGGCTACTGGCCGGGCCTTCTTCCAGGGTATTTACATCGACCTTGTTATGGATGCTGGCGATCGAACCCGGCACATAACTGGTGGCGCGCTTGATGTCGTACTTCTTGCCCGGCAGCATCGGCTCTTCGCTCATCCAGACCAGCATGGCGTCGAAGCTGTCGGTCACTTGCGGCTGATTGTCGGCATGCACCAACAGGTCGCCACGGGATACGTCGATCTCGTCTTCCAGGGTCAGGGTCACCGCCTGGCCTGGGCCGGCGTGCTCCAACTCACCGTCGAAGGTGACGATGGACTTGATCTTGCTGCCCTTACCGGACGGCAGCACGATGATTTCATCGCCCTTGCGCACTATGCCGCTGGCCAGGGTGCCAGCAAAGCCGCGGAAGTTCAGGTTCGGACGATTCACGTACTGCACCGGGAAGCGCAGGTCGGTGAAGTTACGATCACCGGCCACTTCCACGGTCTCGAGAATTTCCATCAGCGACTGGCCGCTGTACCAAGGCGAACGCTCGCTCTTGTTCACCACGTTGTCGCCTTTCAGCGCCGACATAGGCACGAAATGCAACGAACTCGGCTTGAGCGCGATACCGTCGGCAAAGGCCAGGTAATCGGCCTTGATCTGCTCGAACACCGCCTCGTCGAAGCCCTTCAGGTCCATCTTATTGATGGCCACGACTATGTGCTTGATGCCCAACAGGGAGGCGATAAAGCTGTGCCGCTTGGTCTGGGTCTGCACGCCGTAACGGGCATCAATCAGGATAATCGCCAGGTCGCAGTTCGACGCGCCGGTGGCCATGTTGCGGGTGTACTGCTCGTGGCCCGGGGTGTCGGCGATGATGAACTTGCGTTTGGCGGTGCTGAAGTAGCGGTAGGCCACATCGATGGTGATGCCCTGCTCGCGCTCGGCTTGCAGGCCGTCGACCAGCAGCGCCAAATCGATGTCTTCACCGGTGGTGCCGACTTTCTTCGAATCGCGGGTGATGGCTTCCAGATGGTCTTCGTAGATCATCTTCGAGTCGTGCAGCAGGCGCCCGATCAGGGTGCTCTTACCGTCGTCGACGTTGCCACAGGTGAGAAAGCGCAGCAGTTCCTTGCGCTCGTGCTGAGCCAGGTAGGCCTGGATGTCTTCGCTGATTAGATCGTCTTGATGCGCCATATTAAAAATACCCCTGGCGTTTTTTGTCTTCCATCGAACCGGCACCGTCATGGTCGATGACTCGGCCTTGGCGTTCGGAGGTGCGGGTCAGCAGCATTTCCTGAATGATGTCGGTCAGGGTGACCGCCTCGGACTCCACCGCGCCGGTCAGCGGGTAGCAGCCAAGGGTGCGGAAACGCACTTTCTTCTTGACGATGCGGGCCTTGTCCTCATCGCTGAGGTGCTCGAGGATGCGCTCGTCGTCGATCATGATCAGCGTGCCGTTTTTCTCGATCACATCGCGCTCGGCGGCGAAATACAGCGGCACGATCGGGATGCCTTCCAGGTAGATGTACTGCCAGATGTCCAGCTCGGTCCAGTTCGACAGCGGGAAGACGCGGATCGACTCGCCCTTGTTGACCTTGCCGTTGTAGACGTTCCACAGCTCCGGGCGCTGGTTCTTCGGGTCCCAGCGGTGCTTGCTGTCGCGGAAGGAATACACGCGCTCTTTGGCGCGGGATTTCTCTTCGTCGCGGCGCGCGCCACCAAAAGCCGCATCGAAACCGTATTTATCCAAGGCTTGCTTCAAGCCTTCGGTTTTCATGATGTCGGTGTGTTTGGCACTGCCGTGGGTGAAGGGGTTGATGCCCTGCGCAACGCCTTCCGGGTTGACGTGGGTGATCAGATCCAGGCCCAGGTCCGCTACCATCTTGTCGCGGAACGAGTACATCTCCTGGAATTTCCACTGGGTGTCGACATGCATCACCGGGAACGGCAGCTTGCCGGGAAAGAACGCCTTGCGTGCCAGATGCAGCATCACGGCGGAGTCTTTGCCGATGGAATAGAGCATCACCGGGTTATCAAACTCAGCGGCGACCTCACGGATGATGTGGATGCTTTCCGCCTCCAACTGTTTCAGATGGGTCAATTTGTCGAGCATGGCTACTCACGATAGGCAAAAGGACGGCCGGCGGGCCGCGGACAGGGGGCGCACTTTAGCACAGCGGCATCGTCTAATCAGGAGGCTAATTAGACCTAAAGGTTCTAGTCATATGCCGCCAGATCACAGCCTGGCGCTGGGCTAACAGGCCGTTGAAAATGTAGCGAGCAACGGCTAGGCAAGGCTAAATCAGCCGAAAAAGCGCAGTTTACTGGTCGTAAATGAGCATTTGATTCGCTTCGCTCACCCCTTCGGGGCCGCGCTAAAGCGCGTTCAGCCTAAGCTGTGAGGCTAATTTAAACGCCGCATAGCCTAGCGCAGTAGTTTTTCAACGGCCTGTTAAATCGGGTTAGGGCAATCAATAAACAGGTGTTCGATGGCAAAGCGCCGCGCCAGATAGTCGCCCAAGGCCTGCACGCCGTAGCGCTCGGTGGCGTGGTGGCCGGCGGCGATAAAACTGATGCCGTTTTCCTGGGCGCTATGAAAAGTCTGCTCGCTGGCCTCCCCGGTCAGGTACAGATCCACCCCGGCGGCAATGGCTTGCTCGATATAGCCCTGACCACCGCCGGTGCACCAGCCGACTCGCTGAATCAACCCCGGGCCCTCCACCAGCAACGGCTCGCGCCCCAGCACCTCATGCACCCGCCGGGCAAAATCGCGCGGGCTCATGGGTTCAGCCAGGCAACCAATCAGGCCAACACAGCTGGGATCATGGGCATCCAGCGGCCCCTCGACTATCAGGTCGAGCTGACGGGCCAGCTGCACGTTATTGCCCACCTCCGGATGCAAATCCAGCGGCAAGTGATAGGCCAACAAGCTGATGTCGTTGACCAGCAGGGTTTTCAAGCGGCGCTGCTTGATCCCAACCACGCAGGGGTTTTCGCCTTTCCAGAAATAACCGTGATGCACCAACAGCACATCGGCCTCCAGCTCCACCGCCGCATCCAGCAGCGCCTGGCTGGCGGTAACTCCGCTGACGATCCGCCGCACCTGGGGCCGCCCCTCAACCTGCAGGCCGTTGGGGCAGTAGTCTTTGATGCTGGCGGCGTGCAGATAGCGCTCGGCTTCTTCCACCAAGGTAGTCAGGGCAATGGCCACGCAATAAACACTCCCAAAGTAAGGCGCTACAAACGGCTAACGGCGCTAGTGATCGTGCGCCTGCGCTCTCTATAATGGCGCCACCTTAAGCGGCGTCCCTCGCCCCCGCAACTATCAGGATTCACTTCAATGCCCAAGGCCTTGCGCTTTTACGGTTGGCCGCTGCTGGTTGGCGTGCTGCTGGCGCTGCTGATTATCCAGCGCTATCCCCAGTGGGTTGGCCTGCCCGAGCAGGATATCAATCTGCGCCAAGCCGCCAGCAGCACCCTGTCGCAGCAAGGCCCGGTGTCCTATGCCGACGCGGTGAGCAATGCCGCCCCGGCGGTGGCCAACCTTTACACCACCAAGATGGTCAATAAACCGGCTTCGGCACTGACCGACGACCCGCAATTTCAGCGCTTTCACGGCGATGACCTGCCCAAACAGCGGCGTATGGAGTCGAGCCTCGGCTCGGCGGTGATCATGAGTCCGGAAGGTTATCTGCTGACCAACAACCATGTGACCGTCGGCGCCGACCAGATTGTGGTGGCCCTCAAAGATGGCCGTGAAACCGTGGCCCGGGTGATCGGCAGCGACCCGGAGACCGACCTGGCAGTGCTGAAGATCGACCTGCCGGATCTGCCCGCCATCACTCTGGGCTACTCGAATAAAATCCAGATTGGCGATGTGGCGCTGGCCATTGGCAACCCGTTCGGCGTCGGGCAAACCGTGACCATGGGCATTATCAGCGCCACCGGGCGCAATCAACTGGGCTTGAACACCTACGAAGACTTTATCCAGACCGATGCTGCGATCAATCCAGGCAACTCCGGCGGCGCACTGGTGGATGCACTGGGCAACCTGGTCGGCATCAACACCGCGATTTTCTCCAAGTCCGGCGGCTCACAAGGCATTGGCTTTGCCATCCCGACCAAACTGGCGCTGGAGGTGATGAACGCCATCATCGAGCACGGCCGGGTGATTCGCGGCTGGCTGGGCATTGAAGTGCAACCGCTGACCCCGGAACTGGCCGAGTCATTCGGCCTGGAGGGGCGCCCAGGGATAGTGGTGGCGGCGGTCTACCGTGACAGCCCGGCGGCCCACGCGGGCCTGCAACCCGGCGACATTATCTTCAGCATCGACGGCGAACCGGCCGGCGATGGCCGCAAGAGCATGAACCTGGTCGCCCAAGCCAAACCCGGCGATAAGGTCAGCATCCAACTCTTGCGCAATGGCCAAGCACTGGAGCTAATCACCGAAATCGGCGTGCGCCCGCAACTTAGCAGCGCGCCGAAGAAGGAAGCCACTAACTAATACGGCGCCCGCAGGCGCCGTGTTGGTCAGAACCGCGCCCTAGCCCAGGCAGATTCCCAGGGCGTCGAGCAACGCCTGATTCTGCTCCGGCGTGCCGATGCTGATGCGCAGAAACTGCTCAATCCGCGCCTGCTTGAAGTGCCGCACTATGACCCCGTGCGCACGCAACCCGGCCGCCAATTCGGCCGCATCCTGCTGCGGGTGGCGAGCAAAGATAAAGTTCGCCGCCGAGGGCAACACCTCGAAGCCTTGCTGCTGTAACTGCGCCACCAGCGCCTCACGACTACTGATTACCTGCTGACAGGTCTGGGTAAAGTAGGCCTGATCGTCAAAAGCCGCCGCCGCACCGGCGATGGCGATGCGATCCAGCGGATAGGAGTTGAAGCTGTTTTTGATTCGCTCCAGGGCCTCGATCAAATCTGGCTGGCCCACCGCAATACCGACCCGCAACCCGGCCAGCGAGCGTGATTTGGACAAGGTCTGGGTCACCAGCAGGTTCGGATAGCGATCTACCAGGCTGATCGCCGAGACTCCGCCAAAATCTATATAGGCCTCATCCACCAGCACCACGGTATCGGGATTAGCCTGCAGCAAGCGCTCAATTGCCTCGATCGCCAGCAGGCAGCCGGTCGGCGCATTGGGGTTGGGGAAGACAATCCCGCCATTCGGGCGCTGGTAGTCTTCGACGCGAATTTGGAAGTTGTTATCCAGCGCTATCGGCTCGAACGGGATACCGTACAGGCCGCAATAGACCGGATAAAAGCTGTAGCTGATATCGGGAAACAGCAGCGGTTGGCCGTGCTGAAACAAGCCATGAAAAGCGTGGGCCAGCACCTCATCGGAACCGTTACCGACAAACACCTGCGCCGCTGGCACGCCGTAGTAAGCCGCCACAGCCTGCTTGAGTCGGTCGCTGTTCGGGTCGGGATACAGGCGTAGATCGTCACTCAGCTCGGCGCGCATCGCCGCCAAGGCCAGCGGCGACGGACCGTAGGGATTCTCATTGGTGTTCAGCTTGACCAGCTTGACCAGCTTGGCCAGCTTTGGCTGCTCGCCCGGCACATAGGGCACCAGCGTCTTGACGAAAGGACTCCAGAACTTACTCATACCGACGGCTCCGAGTCAGGCGCGATGCGGTATTCGGCGCTGCGGGCGTGGGCGGTCAAGGACTCGCCACGGGCCAGTACCGAGGCGACTTTGCCCAAGTCTGAAGCGCCTTTGGCCGAGCAATTGATAATCGACGAGCGCTTCTGGAAGTCATACACCCCCAGCGGCGAGGAGAAGCGCGCGGTTCCCGAAGTGGGCAGCACGTGATTGGGTCCGGCGCAGTAGTCGCCCAGGGCTTCGGCGGTGTAGCGGCCCATGAAGATCGCCCCGGCGTGACGAATCTGCGGCAACCATTGCTCGGGATTGGCCACCGACAACTCCAGGTGTTCCGGGGCGATGCGATTGGCCACTTCGATAGCTTGGGCCATGTCGGCCACCAGAATCAGCGCGCCACGACTGAGCAGCGAAGTGCGAATGATGGCTTCGCGCTCCATGCTCGGCAGCAATTTGGCGATACTGGCCGCCACTTTATCGAGAAACTCCGCATCGGGGCTGAGCAGGATCGACTGGGCGTCTTCGTCGTGTTCAGCCTGGGAGAACAGGTCCATGGCGATCCAGTCCGGATCGGTCTGGCCGTCGCAGATCACCAGAATCTCCGAGGGCCCGGCGATCATGTCGATGCCGACCTTGCCGAACACATGGCGCTTGGCGGTGGCCACGTAGATATTGCCGGGGCCGACGATCTTGTCCACCGACGGCACGCTCTCGGTGCCATAGGCCAACGCGGCGATGGCTTGGGCACCACCGATGGTGAAGACCCGGTCGACGCCGGCGATGCAGGCCGCGGCCAGCACCATTTCGTTGACCTCGCCGCGCGGGGTTGGCACCACCATCACCACCTCGGCCACGCCGGCAACCTTGGCCGGAATCGCATTCATCAACACCGAGGAGGGATAGGTCGCCTTGCCGCCCGGCACATAGAGGCCGGCGCGGTCCAGCGGCGTGACTTGCTGGCCGAGCACTGTGCCATCCGCTTCGGTGTAGCTCCAGGAGCCCTGTTTTTGCCGCTCGTGGTACAGCCGCACGCGCTCGGCAGCCAGTTCCAGGGCGCTGCGCTGCTCGGGGGTAATGCGCGTCAAGGCCAGCTCGAGACGCTCGCGGGGCAGAATCAAGTCCGCCATGGAGCTGACGCTCAAACCGTCAAAGCGCTGGGTAAACTCCACCAAGGCCGCATCGCCACGCTCACGCACCGCCGCAATGATCTCCAGCACGCGCTGATTGACCGACTCATCGGACACGCTTTCCCAGCTCAGCAGATGATCCAGATGACCGGCAAAGTCTGGATCGGCAGCGTTGAGTCGGCGAATAGCAGTGGCGATAGTCATGGCAGCTCTCAATAAATGTGCGGTTATGCAGACGTAGCTTTCTCGGGCAGGACAAGGCTAACAAGCCCATTCCATGGATGCCCGAGAAATTTGGCTAGCGGGCGATAGGTATAGCGAAAGACGACAGTGTCGCCATCCCTGGCGACGCAGGCAGAATCAGGCTGCGTGGAAACTACTGCACTCGGTTATGCGGCGTTAAAAACAGGCTCAAAATGCTCATTTACAACTCGTAAACTGCGCTTTCTCGCCTGTTTTTGCCTTGCCTAACCTTCGCTCGCTACGTTTTCACACAGCCTGAGAATGCCGGGGATTTTTAAGCTGGGTGTCGCGACTCTACGGCGGCGCGCAGGGTGTCGATCAGCGCCTGGATACGGGCGTGCTGCATTTTCATCGAGGCTTTGTTGACGATCAGCCGCGAGCTGACGTGGGCGATCAGCTCCTGGGCTTCCAGACCGTTGGCGCGTAGGGTATTGCCGGTATCCACCACGTCGATGATCTTGTCCGCCAAACCCACCAGCGGCGCCAGCTCCATGGAACCATAGAGCTTGATCACATCGACCTGACGGCCCTGGGCGGCGTAGTAAGCCTTGGCCACATTGACGAACTTGGTCGCCACCCGCAGCCGGCCCTTGGGCTCAACCGCACCAATGGCGCCGGCGGTCATCAGCTTGCACTTGGCAATCTGCAGGTCCAGCGGCTCGTACAAGCCCTGGCCGCCGTACTCCATCAACACGTCTTTGCCGGCCACGCCGAGGTCGGCGGCGCCGTGTTCAACATAGGTTGGCACGTCGGTCGCGCGCACGATCAGCAGCCGCACATCGGGCTGGGTGGTGGCGATAATCAGCTTGCGGCTGGTATCCGGATTCTCAGTCGGCACTATGCCGGCCGCCGCCAGCAGCGGCAGGGTATCGTCGAGAATCCGACCTTTGGAAAGGGCGATGGTTAGCATGGTCGCAAGTGTCCTTAGTTACCCGGCACGCGGCGAATCTTAGCGCCTAACAACTGCAGCTTTTCTTCGATGCACTCATAGCCACGGTCGATGTGGTAAATGCGATCGATCAGCGTGTCGCCTTCTGCGACCAGTGCGCTGAGCACCAGGCTGGCCGAGGCGCGCAGGTCGGTGGCCATGACTGGCGCGCCCTTGAGCTTGTCGACGCCGGTGACTATCGCGGTATTGCCTTCGACCAGAATCTGCGCGCCCATGCGGTTCATTTCATAGACGTGCATAAAGCGGTTTTCGAACACGGTTTCGATCACCGCACCGGTGCCTTCGGCAACCGAGTTCAGCGAGACAAACTGCGCCTGCATATCGGTTGGGAACGCCGGATACGGTGCGGTGCGCAGGTTAACGGCTTTCGGCCGCTTGCCATGCATGTCCAGCTCGATCCAGTTATTGCCGGTGGTGATGGTGGCGCCGGCTTCCTGCAACTTGAGCAATACCGCCTCAAGAATGGTCGGATCGGTGTCTTTCAACTTGACCCGACCACCGGTGATGGCGGCGGCCACCAGGTAGGTGCCGGTCTCGATACGGTCAGGCATGACGCTGTAGGTGGCGCTGTGCAGACGCTCAACCCCATCGATGGTGATGGTGTCGGTGCCGGCGCCGCTGATCTTGGCGCCCATGGCGATCAGGCAGTTAGCCAGGTCGACCACTTCCGGCTCGCGGGCGGCGTTCTCCAGCACCGAACGACCACGGGCCAGGGTGGCGGCCATCATGATGTTTTCGGTGCCGGTCACGCTGACCACGTCGAAGAAGAAGTGCGCGCCACGCAGACCGCCTTCTGGTGCCTTGGCCTTGATGTAGCAGCCTTCGACATCGATGATCGCGCCCATGGCTTCAAGGCCACGGATGTGCAAATCGACCGGCCGCGAACCAATGGCGCAACCGCCGGGCAAGGCCACCTCGGCATAACCAAAGCGCGCCACCATAGGCCCGAGCACCAGGATCGAGGCGCGCATGGTTTTCACCAGCTCATAGGGCGCGACCAGAGTCTTGATCGCCCGCGCGTCGATTTCAACGCTGAGTTTCTCGTCAATCACCGGCTCAATGCCCATGCGCCCAAACAGCTCGATCATGGTGGTGATGTCGTGCAGGTGCGGCAGGTTGCACACGGTCACCGGCCCATCGGCCAGCAAGGTGGCGGCCAAAATCGGCAAGGCGGCGTTTTTGGCACCGGAGATGCGGATCTCGCCATCGAGACGATGGCCGCCGCTAATAATTAATTTATCCATAGTAATCTCATCGCCCGCAGGCTTAAGGACGCGCAGCCCAAGCCGCGCGGCTGAAAAATTTCATGGTGACGGCGTGAATGCTGCCATCGGCGATCCAGGCATTGAGATGGGCGTAAACCTGCTGCTGACGCTTTACCGGGCTGAGGCCGGCCAACTCGTCGCTGATCAGATTTAACTGAAAACTACAGCCTTCCCCTTCCACTTCTACCTGGGTACCCGGCAGTTGTGCCTCCAGGAGGTTTTTCACTTCTACGGCCTGCATACACAACCTCTATCGGCGCCCGTCACTTACGGGGCGGCCATCATACAAAAAAGCCCCCGGCCTGCGAACCCCGAAGCGGGGGTCGCTGACCGAAGGGCCATAGTCAACAACTCAAAGCTGCAGCGGCAACAACTCAAGCAAGCCAGAAACCTGGGCGATTTCGCGCATGTCATCGGGCAAGTCACGCAGCACCAGGGATTTGTTGGCAGCCTGGGCGTCACGCATAAAAGCCAGCAGCAACGACACACCAACACTGCTGGATTTTTCCACCTGGGCGCAGCTCAGGCTAAGCGCCGCGGCGGGGTTTTGACTGATCAGCTCGCGCCCAGCCTCACGCAAAGCCGGGCCAGTGCGATAGTCGAGCACTCCGACCAGCAACAACTCGCCGGCAGCGCCCTGACGAATACTGGCCTCGCTCATGTACCGCTGCCCTGCTGCTTGGCGGTCGACTTGGCCTTGGCGACTATATCCGCCCAGCCATCGATAGCCTTATCCAGATTATTGCCGTTCTTCTGCATGGTTTCGGCAAACTGATCGCGGAACAGCTTGCCGATATTGATGCCGTTAATAATCAGGTTGCGCAGCTTCCACTGACCATTGAGGTTAACCATGGTGTAGGACACCGGATAAATCGTGCCCTTATGGTCTTTAAACTCCATGCCAACGCTGGCGCGCTCGGCGTCTTCGATCTTGGCCGGCAATACCCGAATTTCTTGGTTGTCATATTCCAGCAGGGCGTTGCCATAGAACTGCATCAGGCTCAGCTTGAAATTATCCTGAAAGCGCTGCATTTGCTCAGGCGAGGCGCCGCGCGAATACTTGACCGTCATGATGCTGCGCGAGATGCCATCCGCGTCGACCACCGGACCCAGGGTGCGATCCAGGGCCGCATAAAAGGTCTTGGGATCGGCCTTATACGCCGCCTTATTGGCCCGCAAGTCGCCCAGCAATTGATCAACTGTCTGCTGCACTACCTGCTGCGCAGTCGGCGCGGCGCTGGCCAGCAGCGGCAAGCTGGTCAGCAACAACAACAAACTACGACGCAATAAACCACCCATGCCGACGCTCCCCATTACTTGCTGTCCTTGTTAACCGTGTTGAGCAAAAACTTGCCGATCAAATCTTCCAGCACCAGCGCCGATTGAGTGTCGCGAATCACCCCACCCTCTTTGAGCAACGCCTCGTCCCCACCCACGCTGATACCGACGTACTTCTCGCCAAGCAAGCCCGCAGTCAAAATCGAGGCGGTAGAGTCTTCCGGCAAGTTGTCGACACGCTTTTGCAGATCCATGGTGACCCGCCCGGTATAGCTGTCGCGATCCAGATCAATGGCGCTGACCTTACCGATAGTGACGCCAGCCATGGTGACTTTGGCGCGCACGGTGAGCCCGGCGACGTTGTCAAAGTTGGCATAGAGCTTATAGGTGTCAGCACTGTCAGCAACGGACAGACCGCTCACACGCAAAGCCAGTAACAACAAAGCCAGCAGTCCTGCCAAGAGGAACAGGCCAACACCTATTTCCATGGTGCGGGTTTGCATCAGAAGTCTCCAAACATCAAGGCAGTCAAAATAAAGTCCAGCCCCAACACAGCAAGAGAGGCATAAACCACGGTTTTAGTCGTCGCACGGCCGATGCCTTCTGAGGTCGGCTCGCAGTCATAGCCTTGGAACACGGCAATCCAGGTGATCACAAAGGCGAACACTATGCTTTTGATCACGCCATTAAGCACGTCATCCTGAAAGTTCACGCTGTTTTGCATGTTGCCCCAAAACGAGCCTTCGTAAACGCCCAGCCAGTCAACCGCGACCATGGCGCCACCCCAGATGCCGACCACGCTGAAGATCATCGCCAGCAGCGGCATCGAGATGAAACCCGCCCACAGGCGCGGCGCGATGATGTACTTGAGCGGATCGACACCGATCATCTCCAGGCTGGACAGCTGCTCGGTGGATTTCATGTTGCCAATTTCGGCAGTCAACGCCGAACCCGCACGCCCGGCAAACAGCAAGCCGGTGACCACCGGACCCAGCTCACGCAACAGGGTCAGGGCCACCATCTGCCCGACCGCCTGCTCGGAACCGTAATCGACCAGGATATTGAAACCCTGCAACGCCAGCACCATGCCAATAAACAAACCCGACACGACAATAATCGCCAGCGACAGCACACCCACCGAATACAGCTGCTTGATCAGCAGTTGAAAGCCATTGCCTACGCCATTTCGTCCCAGCAAGACATGCAACAGAAACAGTGTCGAGCGCCCCAGCGCCTCAAGCACCGCGATACCGACGCGGCCAAACAACGCAATCCGGTCAAGCATTGAAATCTGGCGCATCAATGCCCTCCCAGAAGATCGGCACGGTAATCGCTGGCAGGGTAATGAAAGGGCACCGGGCCATCCGGCTCACCCTTCATAAATTGGCGGATTCGCGGGTTATCAGAGTTCATCAGTTCATCCGGAGTGCCATGACCCAGCACCTGCGTATCGCCAACCACATAGAGGTAATCGGCGATACTGGCGGTTTCCGTCAGGTCGTGGGAGACCACAATACTGGTAATCCCCAAGGCGTCATTGAGCAGACGAATCAGGCGCACCAATACGCCCATGGCGATCGGGTCTTGGCCAACAAAAGGCTCGTCATACATCAAAATCTGCGGGTCCAGCGCTATCGCCCGCGCCAATGCCACACGGCGCTTCATGCCACCCGACAACTCATCGGGCATCAAGTCCAGCGCGCCACGCAGACCGACGGCCTGCAGTTTCATTAATACGATGTCGCGAATCATCTCTTCCGGCAGCTGGGTATGCACCCGCAGCGGAAAGGCGACGTTCTCGAACACATCCAAGTCAGTAAAGAGTGCGCCACTCTGAAACAGCACGCCCATTTGCTTGCGCATATCGAACAGTTCGGCGCGCGACAGCGTCGGCAGGTTTTTACCGGCGACCAGAATCTCGCCGCTAGCGGGCTTGAGCTGCGCAGCGATCAAGTGCAACAAGGTGGTTTTACCGCAACCGGAAGGCCCCATGATGCCGGTGACCTTACCGCGAGGAATGAAGATGTCGACATTATCGAAAATCTTCCGCGCACCGCGCAGAAAGGTAACCCCTCTCAGCTCGACTGCATTGATACTCTCGGCGCTCATTTAAACTCCTTACGCTCCCTACACAACTCTGACGCAGCGCCTTGCAACCAAGACACCCGCCCTTGGAGGGCCGATTTAAGCTGCGCACTATACCATCGAGCCGCCGGCCTCCCAAGACAGAAACCGCCGACAGATGCGCGCAATCGCACGGACCAACAATCATGGATGAGCCCGCCCCGGTTTACCGCTATAATCGCCGGCTTTTAATCGGGCAATAGCATTTAACCCATGAGCCAGTCCAGCGACCTGATCCAGTCCGCGCAGCGCACCATTCGCCTTGAAATCGAGGCCGTAGAAGGCCTGCTGCCGCGCATCAATGCCGATTTCGTGCGCGCCTGCGAACTGATTCTGGCCAGCAAAGGCCGGGTGGTCGTGGTCGGCATGGGCAAGTCCGGGCATATCGGCAACAAGATCGCCGCCACCCTGGCCAGCACCGGCACCACCGCATTCTTTGTCCATC
>MHZN01000073.1 GCA_001830395.1 Pseudomonadales bacterium RIFCSPLOWO2_12_59_9
GTTTTTCAAGAAACCAACGCTCACTCCGTAAAAGCAAACGCCCCGAACCAGTCGGGGCGTTTGCTTTTGGATCGCAGGAGTGCGTTTTCACACAGCCTGCGCAGGCGCCGTTTTTTATGGAACAAGCGTTATGCCTGCCAGCGCTTCAGCACCAGGGAGGCGTTGGTGCCGCCAAAGCCGAAGCTGTTGCTCATCACTACATTGGCGCTAAAGTTTTCGCGGGTTTCACGCAGGATCGGCAAGTCGGCAACCTCGGGGTCGAGGGTTTCGATGTTGGCCGAGGCGGCGAGGAAGTTGCCTTCCATCATCAGCATGCAGTAGATCGCCTCATGCACACCGGCGGCGCCCAGGGAGTGACCCGAGAGGCTCTTGGTTGAGCTGATCAGTGGGGCCTTGTCGCCAAACACTTCACGCACGCCACGGCTTTCTGCCAAGTCGCCAACCGGCGTCGAGGTACCGTGGGTGTTGAGGTAGTCGACCGGCTCGTTGACGGTGGACAGCGCTTGCTGCATGCAGCGTACTGCGCCTTCGCCGCTCGGCGCGACCATGTCGTAACCGTCGGAGGTGGCGCCATAGCCGATGATTTCGGCGTAGATTTTCGCGCCACGTTTCAGTGCGTGTTCCAGCTCTTCAACCACTACCATGCCGCCGCCGCCAGCGATGACAAAGCCGTCGCGGGTGGCGTCATAAGCGCGTGAGGCCGTTTCAGGCGTGTCGTTGTACTTGCTCGACAGGGCGCCCATTGCGTCGAACAGGAAGCTTTGGCTCCAATGCTCTTCTTCACCGCCGCCGGCAAACACTATGTCTTGCTTGCCGAGCTGGATCAGCTCCATGGCGTGACCGATACAGTGGGCACTGGTGGCGCAAGCCGAGGAGATCGAATAGTTGACGCCTTTGATCTTGAATGGCGTTGCCAGGCAGGCCGAAACGGTGCTGCTCATGGTGCGCGGTACGCGGTACGGGCCAACGCGCTTGACGCCTTTTTCGCGCAGAATGTCGAGGGCTTCCATCTGGTTGACCGTCGAGGCACCACCGGAGCCGGCGACCAAACCGATGCGCGGATTAGACACTTCTTCAGCTGTCAGGCCGGCATCTTTGACCGCTTGCTCCATGGCCAGATAGGCGAAGGCTGCAGCGTCGCCCATAAAGCGATAAACCTTGCGGTCAATCAGTGCTTCTAGATCAAGTTTGACCGAGCCGGAAACTTGGCTGCGCAGGCCCATCTCGGCATAGGCCGGATTGAAGCTGATGCCCGAACGGCCGGCGCGCAGGCTGGCGGAAACGGAGTCTTTATCGGTGCCTAGGCACGAAACAATGCCCAGCCCGGTGATCACGACGCGACGCATGCGGTTGTCCTTTAAAAGCTGTCAGTAGAGGTAAACAGGCCAACGCGTAAGCCTTCGGCGCTGTAAATTTCGCGGCCATCAACGCTAACGGTGCCATCGGCGATGCCGAGCACGAGAGAGCGGCTGATGGTGCGTTTAATTTGAATGTTATAGGTGATCTTTTTCGCGGTGGGTAGTACCTGACCGAAGAACTTAACTTCGCCACAACCCAGCGCTCGGCCACGGCCGAGATTGCCTTGCCAGCCGAGGTAAAAACCCAACAATTGCCACATGGCATCCAGGCCTAAGCAGCCAGGCATAACCGGATCACCCTCGAAGTGGCAGGCAAAAAACCACAGATCTGGATTGATATCCAGCTCGGCAACCAACTCGCCTTTGCCGTACTTACCGCCGGTCTCGCTGATATGAACGATGCGATCAACCATCAGCATATTGGGGGCGGGCAGTTGCGCGTTACCTGGGCCGAACAGCTCGCCGCGGCTGCAGCGCAGTAGGTCTTCCCGAGTGAAGGCGTTTGCTTTGGTCATGCGAGCTCCTGGAAATCCCTGTGCACCAGGGCTGGAAAAAATTGTAGTTGCCAGCGAATTGCACAAGGCTTGTGCTGGCAGGCTAGTCGTAGACTGTTGCGATAGGATGAAAGTCACAGTATGCGAACAGTTGTGCGCTCAAAACGCTGCATTGTGTACCGAGGGCACGGAGCAAAACACCGGCCTGGGACAACTAGTTGTCACTTTAGCATTCTTGTCCTGTAGCTGAAGCTGCGCTGGCCAGCCAGCGTTGCAATATTCGTTGCAGATCAATGCGTTTAAAGGGTTTAGCCAGATAATCGTTCATGCCCGCGGCCAGGCAAGCCTCCCGATCGCCCTGCAGGGCGTTGGCGGTCAGGGCGATGATGGGTGTTTGCACCTGGTTGGGCAGTAGCCGTATCTGCCGCGTGGCTTCGTAGCCATCCATTATCGGCAGGCGGCAGTCCATCAAGATGGCCGAGTACTCAAAGTTAGCGGCCTTGTGCACCGCCTGCGCGCCATCCCCGACCAGACAAACTTGATAGCCAAGACTGCGCAACATGGCTTCAATCACGGTCTGGTTGACCGGGTTGTCTTCGACCAGCAACACCAAGTGGCCATTCGCGTTGCTGATCAGCGGCGCCTCAACAACGGGCTTTTGCGTTTGCTGAGAAAACGCCAAAGGGATTTCCAAGGTAAATAATGAACCTTGTTTTTCCACGCTTTCGGCGCGCAAGGAACCGCCCATGCGTTCGGCCAAGGTGCGGGCAATCGGCAAACCCAGGCCGGTGCCACCGTAGCGCCGTGAGATCGAGGTGTCGGCCTGCTGAAAGGCATCAAACATATGCTCAAGCCGCTCGGCGGAGATGCCAATGCCGGTGTCTTTCACCGTGCAGGTTAGCCAGAGCACATGGTCATCCAGGGGCTGCCATTGGATATTAAGGCTAATGCTGCCCTCTTCGGTGAACTTGAGGGCATTGCCGAGCAAATTGACCAGAATCTGCCGAATCCGCGTCGGATCGCCTTGCACTTCAATCTCTTCAAGCCCGGCCTGGGTTTGCTGCAGCAATTGTAAGCCGCGCTGCTGGGCGCTGTGCTGGAACACTTGGACTGAGCTTTGGATCAACTCCAGCACATTGAATGGAATACTTTCCAGCTCGACCGCGTCGCGCTCGATGCGCGAGAAGTCGAGAATATCGTTAATGACCTTCAGCAAGTGCTCGGTGGACTCGGTGGCCAGGGCCGAATATTCGGCTTGCTCGCGAGTCATCTCGGTGGTTTCCAGCAACTGCAACATGCCCAGCACGCCATTCATGGGGGTGCGCAACTCGTGGCTCATCATGGCCAGAAAATCCGATTTGGCACGGTTGGCTTGCTCGGACTCTTCACGGGTATTGACCAGTAAATCGATGGCCTGCTGCTGTTCTTGGTTGGCCTTCTCAAGTCCTTTGGCCAGGCTGTTGATGTGCCGGGCGAGGTCGCCGAGTTCGGCGTTGTCATCCTCAGGCAGCACGGCATGGAAATTCCCAGCCTCAATGGCCTTAACTGCCTGCGCCATAGAACTGATCGGTTGCGACAGGCGCCGGGCCAGGCGCCGGGCTAATAAAAAGGTCAGCAGCAGGGCGCTCATCGCCAGTAGCGACGCTTTAAACAGAATTAATTGCTGACGATTATTGAAGGCGTCATTGGACATGCCAATCACGACCCGTCCCAGGTAGTTGCTGTCGCTGTGCTCTGGATCAAGAGTGCTGGTTTGCTGCGTGCCTTGACTGTGAATCGCAGCATTGAACAGTTCAATTTGACTGCTGTCCTGGATGGCGGCGCCGCCTTGCTCGGCATAAACCAGAATCTTTTCTTGCGGATCGCGCACTTCTAGAAAGCGAATCTGCGGCGTGGCCAGTGTGGCTTGCAGCAGGTTTTTCAGTAATTGCGGATTCTCGGCGATGACCCCGTACTCAGTGGCAACCGCCAATTGGTTGGCGATCAACTGACCGGTATTGGTAGTTTCATCGCGTAAATCGTGCAGGCGGGTGAAGGTGAAAAAACCGGTGAGCAGCAGGGTGAGCAGCAGTGCCGGAACCAAACTGATCAATTGAGTGCGGGCGTGAATATCCCAGCTGAAGTTAAATTTCATTCGAGCATCCCTGCGCGATACATGGGCAAGTGGCGTGGGAGTAGTTATCGCCAGCCGCGGCATGGGGAGCGCCGAAAAGGGATGGACGGCATTGAATGCGGATTAAATACACGGAACGACCTTGTTCGCGGTTACTGTGCAAGCATGGTAACCGAGCCTAAGGCTTTTGCCAGCCGCTCACGGGTGTAAAGCGCGCAGGTTGGCGGGCAAACTTTGCAGCGCCAGCACTGGCCGGCTAGGCACAGCCCCTTATAATGCCCACTACGGCCAGGTAAATGGCTTTTACATGGATCAGTTATGACTCAACAGCAACCCATTGCCGTGCTTGGCGGCGGCAGTTTTGGTACGGCGATTGCTAATCTATTGGCTGAAAATGGCCAGCAGGTTTTGCAGTGGATGCGCGACCCTGAACAGGCCGCCGCGATGCGTCTGGAGCGTGAGAATCCGCGCTACCTCAAAGGCATAAAAATTCATCCGGGCGTGCAACCGGTGACCGACCTGGCGGCCACGGTGGCGCAGGCTGAGTTGATTTTCGTGGCGCTGCCTTCCAGTGCCCTGCGTTCGGTACTGCAGCCCTTGGCCGCGCAGCTCGCGGGCAAATCCCTGGTGAGCCTGACCAAAGGCATTGAGGCGCAGAGCTTCAAACTGATGAGTCAAATCATCGAAGAGGTGGTTCCTGACGCCCATATCGGCGTGCTGTCGGGCCCCAATCTGGCCCGTGAAGTGGCCGAGCATGCGTTGACGGCTACCGTGATTGCCAGCAGCGATGAGGCGCTGTGCGTGCGGGTGCAGGACGTGCTGCATGGGCCGCGGTTTCGCGTGTACGCCAGCCAGGATCGCTTTGGTGTCGAGTTGGGCGGCGCCTTAAAAAACGTCTACGCGATTATCGCCGGCATGGCGGTGGCCTTAGGGATGGGCGAAAACACCAAGAGCATGCTGATTACCCGCGCGCTGGCGGAAATGACCCGTTTTGCGGTCAAACTGGGGGCTAATCCCATGACCTTCCTAGGCCTGGCCGGGGTCGGTGACTTAATCGTCACTTGTTCGTCGGCCAAGAGTCGTAATTATCAGGTAGGTTTTGCCCTGGGGCAGGGCTTGACCCTGGAGGATGCGGTGACCCGCTTGGGCGAAGTTGCCGAAGGCGTGAATACCCTCAAGGTACTCAAGGCCAAGGCCGAGGCCTTGCAGGTGTACATGCCGCTGGTGGCCGGTTTGCATGCGATTCTGTTTGAAGGGCGGACCCTGACACAGGTGATCGAGTTGTTGATGCATGCTGAGGCGAAAACGGATGTCGACTTTATCTCCAGTGCCGATTTTTAAGTCATTGCGCACTGATAACAGCAAGCTAAGCGGGAGTTTTTTATGAGCGAGCCACTGAACGAGCCACTGAAAACGCTGGAACGCGAGTCGATTGTGCTGCGCATTGTCTGGATGCTGTTGTTGGCATTTGCCTGGCAGCTGGCCGAATTGCTGCTCGTCGGGGTGGTGCTGGTGCAACTCGGTTATCGACTGTTTTATGGCGCGCCGAGTGCGGCGTTACTGGGTTTTGGCGACAGTTTGAGCCAGTACCTGGCGCAGATCGGTCGCTTTGGCAGTTTCAATACCGATGAAAAGCCTTGGCCCTTCGCCGACTGGCCAACCCCGCAAGCCCCCCAGGGTGAGACTGCCCACAGTGTTCCGCCGGCGCCGCACCCGGTGCGCGATGAAGAACCCAAGCTGTGAAATTGTGGTTGTTGCGTCACGGCGAGGCTGAGCCCCAGGCGCGCAGCGATGCCGCCCGTGAGCTGACCCGGCACGGCCGCAAGGAGGTGCTGCACAGCGCCGCGCACTTGGTCGGCCGGCCACTGACGACGATTCTTGCCAGCCCCTATGTGCGCGCCCAGCAAACGGCTCAGTTAGTGCGTGAAACCCTGGGTTTTGCCGCGCCCATTGTCACAGTGCCCTGGCTGACCCCAGATGGCGATTTAGCTGAAGCGTTGCGCTACCTGGATGCCCAGGGTGATCAGGAATTATTGCTGGTTACCCATCAACCCTTGGTTGGCGAGTTGGCCAGCCTGTTGTTGCATGGTCACCGTCAGGAACCGGTACCGATGAAAACCGCCAGCCTGGCCGAGCTGGATGGTGAGTTTGCGCTGGCGGGTTCGATGTGGCTGACCAGCCTGCGGCATTCCTAGCCTGTTCGCGCCGGGCTGAAACATTTCTTAACTTGCGCCGTCTGTTTGTGCATGGTTTAGTAAACCAAGCAAGTGCTTGGTTTGTTCCTCTATTCCAAAAAACACAACAAGGAGGCTGCCCGTTATGACTGCTGTCCGTTTGCCACTCGATGCGTTTTTTCAGCGCGAAGCCCGTCACCCGAATAAACGCTACCTGCTGCAACCCCTGCCGGGTGGCCAGATAGAAGAGCTGAGCTGGGCAGAGGTGGGTGACCAAGCGCGGCGGGCGGCAAACTGGCTGCGGGCGCTGGAACTGGCGCCGGGTAGCCGCATTGCGATTATCTCCAAGAACTGCGCGCACTGGATCATCACCGATCTGGCCATCTGGATGGCCGGGCATGTGTCTGTGCCGCTCTATCCCAACCTCACGGCCGAGTCGGTGCGTCAGGTGCTGGAGCATGCGCAGGTCGCGGTGGTATTTGTTGGCAAACTGGACGATTGGCCCGCTA
>MHZN01000074.1 GCA_001830395.1 Pseudomonadales bacterium RIFCSPLOWO2_12_59_9
CCACCTGGGTGCCGGCCGCGCCTGATACCTCGATCCCGCCGGTGTGGTCGGCCAACGGTGCGACCGCCGCCGCCGCCGGGGTGAATATCGATCTGCGTCAGGCCACCCAGTTCGCCAGCACCTTCGCGGTCAACAGCGTCAGTCAGGATGGCTATACCACCGGCCAGTTGTCAGGCCTGGAAATCGATGACACGGGGATCATTTTTGCGCGCTACACCAATGGCCAATCGAATATTCAGGGGCAGGTGATACTGGCCAGCTTCGCCAACGTGCAGGGGCTGACCCCGGTGGGTAAAACCGCCTGGGTACAATCCTTCGCCTCCGGCGATCCGGTGGTGGGTACGCCGCGCAGCGGCACCCTCGGTGCACTGCAGTCGGGGGCGTTGGAGGACTCCAACGTCGAGCTGTCCGACCAGCTGGTCAACCTGATAGTCGCGCAGCGCAACTATCAGGCGAATGCCAAGACCATCGAGACCGAAAGTGCGGTGACTCAGACCATCATCAATATTCGCTGATAAAGGCGGTCGCCCTCGGCAGGCACTGCGTCTGCCTGGGGCGGCAAAAAATGGCCAGGAGCCATTTTTAACGTCGCGCAGCGACGGCCCGCAGGGTGGCCGCCATGGATGGCAGGCGGCAAAAAATCGCCGGCAGATCGTTGAAAGGCTCCTTGCGGAGCCTTTTTTATTTTATAAAATCATTATTATTCAATGTCTTATTGTTGTTTTCCGAGCATGGCATAGCTATTGCTTTGTAGCTTGCATAGAGCAGCGGGCGGCAAGCCCAACTCGGAGAATGACCATGGACAAGATGCTGTACGTCTCCATGACTGGGGCCCACCAGAACACCCTGGCCCAGCGTGCCCACGCCAACAACCTGGCGAATATCTCGACCACCGGCTTTCGCCGTGATTTCGAGCAGGCGCGTTCCATGCCGATTTTCGGTGACGGTTATCCGTCGCGGGTCTACGCCATGAGCGAACGCCCGGGCACCGACTTCACTCCGGGCTCCTTGCAGGAAACCGGGCGTGACCTAGACGTGGCGATTGGCGGCAAGGGCTGGCTGACCGTGCAGGCCCCGGACGGCAGCGAGGCCTATGTGCGCACCGCCAGCCTGAATGTCGATGCCCTGGGCATGCTGCGTACTGGCAATGGCTTGCCGGTTATGGGCAATGCCGGGCCTATCGCGGTACCGCCTGAGCAGAAGATCGAGATCGGCCAGGACGGCACCATCAGCATTCGCGCCCTCGGCGAGGGGCCGAGTGTGATTGCCGAGGTCGACCGTCTCAAGCTGGTCAAGCCTGATCTTGCGCAGATGGAGAAGGGCACTGACGGCATGATCCATTACAAGGGCGCCGGCCAATTGCAGGCCGACGCTAACGCGCGGCTGGACTCCGGCTTCTTGCAGGCCAGCAACGTTAATGCGGTCGAGGAGATGACGGCGATCTTGTCGCTGTCCCGTCAATTTGAACTGCATATCAAGATGATGCGCACCGCCGAAGACAATGACACGGCGATGGCGCGGGTTTTGCAGATTAGCTAATTACCAGCGCGAGGCGCCGTGAAACTGGCGCTCGAGGAGAATCACTATGATGCCTGCACTGTGGGTCAGTAAAACCGGATTGGCCGCTCAGGACATGAACCTGACGACTATTTCCAACAACTTGGCCAACGTCTCGACCACCGGTTTTAAGCGTGATCGTGCCGAGTTCCAGGACTTGCTCTATCAGATTCGCCGCCAGCCTGGCGCGCAGTCGAGCCAGGACACTCAGCTGCCGACTGGCTTGCAGTTGGGTACCGGCGTGCGCATTGTTGGCACCGCCAAGCAGTTCACCCAGGGCGGTCTGCAAACCACCGAACAGCCCCTGGATATGGCCGTGAATGGCCGTGGTTTTTTCCAGATTCTGCAGCCTGACGGCACCGTGTCCTATACCCGCGATGGCAGTTTCCACCTCGACTCCAATGGTCAGCTGGTGACCTCCCAGGGGTTTCCCTTGGAGCCGGCGATCGTCCTGCCGGCCGAGGTGCAGAGCTTCACTGTTGGTGAAGACGGCACCGTCTCGGTAACCGTGAGTGGCAACCCGACGCCGCAGGTGGTAGGCAATATTCAGACCGCCGACTTCGTTAACCCGGCGGGCTTGCAGGCGATCGGCAATAACCTGTTTTTGGAAACCGGTGCTAGTGGCGCGCCGCAAGTCGGCACTCCCGGCCTGACCGGTCTGGGCCCGGTGCTGCAGAACACCCTGGAAAACTCCAACGTCAGTGTGGTTGAGGAGCTGGTCAATATGATCACCACCCAGCGCGCTTACGAGATGAATTCCAAGGTCATCTCCACCTCTGACCAGATGCTCGGTTTCCTTAGTCAGAATCTTTAATAGGTAAGGCGCGGCGCGCAGCGCAGGCCCTGAGGTAGTAGTTATGAACCGGCTAATGACTGTACTGATCACCCTTGGCACTTTGGCTTTGAGTGGCTGTGTGGCGCCGGTGGCAAAACCCAATGATCCGTATTTTTCGCCGGTCATGCCGCGCACGCCACTGCCGGCGGCGCAGAACAATGGGGCGATTTTTCAGCCAGGCTTTGCCAGCAACCTGTACGACGACCGCAAGGCCTATCGGGTTGGCGACATCATCACCATTACCCTGAATGAAAAAACCCAGGCCAGCAAAGGCGCCAATTCCAAGATCGCCAAGGACAGCACGGCGAAAATGGGCCTCACCTCGCTGTTTGGCAGCACGGTGTCGGTCGACAATCCGGGGCAGGGCAATATTCTCAACCCGCTGGACGCCGCCAACCTCAATCTGGATGTGGGCTACAGCGGCTCGCGCGATACCGAAGGCAAGAGCGTGGCGGCCCAGAGCAACAGCCTGAGCGGCTCGATTACCGTGACCGTGGCGGAAGTTTTGCCCAATGGCGTGCTCTCGGTGCGTGGCGAGAAATGGCTAACGCTCAATACCGGTGATGAGCTGATGCGCATTGCCGGGCTGATTCGCCCTGACGACATCGCCACCGACAACACCGTGTCTTCGACCCGGGTGGCGGATTCACGCATCACCTATTCCGGCACCGGCGCCTTCGCCGATGCCAGTCAGCCGGGATGGCTCGACCGCATGCTCATCAGCCCGCTGTGGCCATTCTAAGGTGCGGACCATGAAAGCTTTATTGGCTGGGCTTGGCCTGCTGTTGCTGGCCACTGGGGTGCAGGCCGAGCGCCTGAAAGACCTCGCCAGTATCCAGGGCGTGCGGGCCAACCAGTTGCTCGGCTACGGTTTGGTGGTAGGCCTCAATGGCACGGGCGACCAGACCACACAAACGCCGTTCACCCTGCAGACTTTCAATAACATGATGGCGCAGTTTGGCATCAAGGTGCCGGTCGGCGGCAACGCCCAGCTGAAAAACGTCGCCGCGGTGGCCCTGTATGCCGACCTGCCGGCGTTCGCCAAGCCCGGGCAAGGCATTGATGTCACGGTTAACTCAATCGGTAACGCCAAGAGCCTGCGCGGCGGCAGTCTGCTGATGGCGCCACTGAAAGGGGTGGATGGCAACATCTACGCCATCGCCCAAGGCAGCTTGGTGGTCGGCGGTTTTGACGCCGAGGGCGCGGATGGCTCGAAAATCACCGTCAATGTGCCGTCTTCCGGGCGCATCCCGAGTGGCGCCACGGTAGAACGGCCAGTGCCGAGTGGTTTTGATCAGGGCAATACCCTGACCCTGAATCTCAATCGCGCCGACTTCACCACTGCCAAGCGGATCGTCGACAAGGTCAACGAACTGCTCGGGCCAGGGGTGGCGAAAGCACTGGATGCGGGTTCGGTGCGGGTCAGTGCGCCGCTCGATCCGGGTCAGCGGGTGGATTACCTGTCGATTCTGGAAAACCTCGAAGTCGAGGCCGGGCAGGCGGTGGCCAAGGTCATTATCAACGCCCGTACCGGCACCATCGTTATCGGTCAAAACGTGCGGGTGCAACCGGCGGCGGTTACCCATGGCAGCCTGACGGTGACCATTACCGAGGAACCCATCGTCAGCCAGCCGAATGCCTTTGGCGGTGGCGACACGGTGGTGGTGCCCAAGTCCAAGGTCAGTGCCGAGCAAGAACTCAAGCCGATGTTCAAGTTTGGTCCGGGCACCACGCTGGATGAGATCGTTCGCGCGGTTAACCAAGTGGGCGCCTCGCCAAGCGACTTGATGGCGATCCTGGAAGCCCTTAAACAAGCCGGCGCGCTGCAAGCCGACCTGATTGTTATTTGAGGTGCGGTTATGAACTCACGACTCAGTGCTGGTGTTGGCGTCGCTCACGACTCCGGTGCTTTTACCGACCTTAACCGCCTCAATCAGCTCAAGGTTGGTAAGGGCCGCGACAGCGAAGCCAACATTCACAAAGTGGCGCAGGAATTTGAGTCGCTGTTCATGAATGAAATGCTCAAGGCCATGCGCAAAGCCGGCGATGTGGTGGGCGATGGTAATTTCATGAACAGCAATGAGAGCAAAGCTTACCGGGATATGTACGACCAACAGTTGGCCGTGACCATGTCCAAGGGCAACGGGGTCGGTCTGGCCGATGTGCTCGAGCGTCAACTGGGTAAAACCCTGCATCCCGGCACTGGCCGGGTGAATCCCTTTGCCCAGGTCGCCTCTGGTGTGCAGCCGAACCGTTTGGCCGCTGATGTGGCGGCGCCTGCTGAGGCGGTGCGCGATGATTCAAAACTGCTCAATCAGCGCCGGCTGTCATTGCCCGCGCGCCTGGCCGACCGTTTGCTGGCCGGCATTGTGCCGCCGACCGGCGCTGCGGCTGGCCAACCCTTGGCGCAGAACGACTGGTTGGCCGCCAAGAGCTTTGCCGCACCGGCCGATAAGGCCCTGAGTATCAATGGCAGCGATGCCATTACCGGCCGGCGCTTGGCCCAGCCACCGCTGGCGCCGGGCAAGGCCGCCTTCAGCTCGCCGCAAGAGTTCGTCGCCACCATGCTGCCGATGGCCAAAGCCGCCGCCGAGAAAATCGGCGTCGATGCGAACTATCTGGTGGCTCAGGCGGCGCTGGAAACGGGCTGGGGCAAGTCGATTATTCGCCAGCAAGACGGCAGCAGCAGCCATAACCTGTTTGGGATCAAGGCGGCCGATTGGCAAGGCGAGTCGGCGCGGGTATTGACCACCGAATATGTCGACGGCAAGCCGACCAAAGAGTCCGCCTCGTTTCGGGCCTATGGCTCGTTCGAGCAAAGCTTCAATGACTACGTGAGTTTTTTGCAGAACAACGAGCGCTATGACAACGCGCTGGACTCCGCCGCCAACCCGAAAACCTTCGTCCGTGAACTGCAGCGCGCCGGTTATGCCACCGACCCGCAGTACGCCAACAAGGTGGCGCAGATCGCCAAACAAATGCAAACCTACCAGGCAGTCGCGTCGGTAGACGTCGCGACGAGCAAGGGCTGAGGCCTGCCATGACTAACTTCCGTTGCAATGCAAAACCGTCATGCAGGCAGTTGCGTCGGTTGACATCGCGACGAGCAAGGGCTGAGGCCAACCATGAGTAACTTCTGCTGCAATGCAAAACCGTCAGGCGCGCAGTCGCCAACAGCGGAGGTGAACCATGGCTGACTTACTCAATATTGGCCTGTCCGGCCTGTCGGTCAGCAAGACCGCGCTGGCGGTTACTGGGCACAACATCAGCAACGTCAAAACGCCCGGTTTTAGTCGTCAAGAGGCCGTACAGGCGGCCAGTAACCCGCAGTTTAGTGGCGCGGGTTATATCGGCACCGGCAGCACCCTGGTGGATGTGCGGCGCATCTATAACGATTTCATGACTACTCAGGTGCGCAGTAGCACGGCCCTGAATAAAGATACCGAGAGTTATCTGAGTCAGATCAATCAGCTCGATGCCCTGCTGGCGGGCAGCACCACCGGGATTACGCCGGGCTTGCAGCGGCTGTTTTCGGCGCTGCAAACCGCCGCCGAAGATCCGGCCAATATCCCGGCCCGTCAGTTGGTGCTGTCCGAGGCCGAGGGCGTGGCCAAGCGCTTCAATACGGTTTATGACCGCCTCTATGAGCAGAATGGCTTTATCAACAAGCAGCTGTCGGCGGTCAGTGAGCAGGTCAATCAATTGGCTAGCTCGATTGCTGGTTATAACGATGCAATTGCCGTTGCAGCTTCAAATGGCCAACAACCCAATGATTTGCTCGACGCCCGGGAAGAGACCGTACGCAAGCTGTCAGAGTTCATCGGTGTAACGGTCGTGGCGCAAGACGACAATAGCATCAACGTGTTTATTGGCTCTGGCCAGCCGTTGGTGGTCGGTAATTCGGCGGCACGTCTGGAAGTGGTTGCTGGAATTGCTGATCCTCTGCGTAGTGAGGTGCAGTTTGTCAGTGGCGGCTCACGCCAAGGTATCACCACGCTAATTAGCGGTGGCGAGATGGGCGGGCTGATTCGCTATCGCGAAGATGTTTTGGATGTAACCCTGAACTCGGTGGGACGGCTGGCATTGTCGGTGGCTGACGAGATGAATCGTCAGTTAGGTCAGGGGCTGGATCTCAAGGGGAACTTCGGTTCCGAGCTTTTCCGTGACATTAATGACCCCTTACTGACCGCTCAGCGCAGTCTTGCGCGGGCAGGCAATAGTGATCCTACGGCCAATCTAACGGTG
>MHZN01000075.1 GCA_001830395.1 Pseudomonadales bacterium RIFCSPLOWO2_12_59_9
AACTCCGCGTCCTCGCCTGTTTTGACTGCGCTTCGCTTGCCCTGCGGGTCAACCTTCGGTTGTTACTCCGCTTCGCTGCGTTGCGCCTTGCCTAACCTTTGCTCGCTACGTTTTCGCACGGTCTGCTAATTGCCGCGTTTGCTTTGGATTTTAACCAGCCGATTGGCTTCGAAACGCAGGTAGTAATACATGCCGTTGCGTGGGCCGTAGCTCCACTCGTCGATGCCCACTTGGCTGATACCGCCATAGTAGTCGACCACCTCGCGGTAGCCGAGAAACTCCCGGGTTTGCGGTTCACCACATTTAGCCAGTACTTCGCTGGTGCGATCCTGCAGGCTGATCAAGTTGCTTTGGCAGCGCAAGGTTGAGGCCGCCTGAGACAGCGGAACCAGCCCCAGGCTGCTCAGCAATAGGGCTGCAAGTAACGGCAAGGTTTTCACACAAGCTCCCAAGAGTTGCCTTATTTGAGCCTACACCGGCGCCCGGCCGCTGTCTGCGCCGGGCGGTCGGTGTGGGGCTATTGACTGCCCAGTTGCAGGACGCTGGCGATCCGGCCGTCGGCCTCGGCCGGAGCCAGGCCGGCATCCAGCAGGTAGATGCGCTTATCTTCCAGGCCCCCGCGGTCCACCAGAAATTGCTTGATGCTGGCCGCTCGCGCTTGGCCAAGTTTGCGCAGCAGTCCCTGGTTGCTGGCCCACTTGTTGATGACCGCTTCGTGCAGTTTATTGCGGCGTTGCTCGGCGTCGAGATCGTCCCAGTCGGCCGGGATTTTTTGCTTGAGCTGGGCTTGGTAGATGCCTTCGAGCAGGTCGGGTTTTTCATCCTCTGGCACTTCCAGGGTGCTGGCATCGGCTGGCACCTTGTCGCCTGCGTGCTCCAGGGCCTTGTAGTAGCTGTTTTGGTATTCGCGCTGCAGGCGTTGTTCGGCCAGCAACGGGCCATCCGCCGCCTGGGCGCTGACGCCCTGTACTTCCAGGCGCAGCACCGGCCGCTGTTTGAGGGCGGCGGCCAAGGTGTTGAGCACGCTCTGGGCTTGCGGGTCTAACTCGGCTGCGCCTGCGCTGAATTGCACGCGGTCGAGATTGACCTCGGCGCCGCCGCTGACCAGTCCAGCAATGAATTTGAATGGCGCTTGTGCTGCGCGCAGTACCAAGTTGCGCAGGGTTTGCCAGATGATTGGCATAACACTGAACTGCGGGTTGTTGAGGTCGCCACTGACCGGCAGTTCGATCTCGATTTTACCCTCGGTGTCTTTCAGCAGGGCAATTGCCAGGCGCACCGGCAGGTCGACGGCGTCCGGGCTGTCGACTTGCTCGCCCAGTTCGAGTTGCTCGAGCACCAGTTTGTTTTCGGCGTTGAGCTTGCCCTGATTGATCTTGTATTGCAGGTCAAGGTTCAGCCGCCCCTTGAGAATCCGGTAGCCGGCGAACTTGCCCGAGTAGGGCGTCAGGGTGGTCAGCTCGACCTGTTTGAAACTCACGCCCAGGTCGAGGCTGTCCAGCGGGTTGAAGGGGTTGACGCTGCCGAGGATGCTCACCGGCGCATAACGATCGACCTTGCCTTTGATCGACACCGCAGCCGGCTTGGCCTGGCTACTGTCGATGCGGCCGATGTGGCCCTCCAGCTGCTGAATGGCGGTGGCGAAGTCGGGTTTCAGGCTCAAGTCGGCAAAGTTGGCCGAACCATTGCTCAGGCTGATTTCGCCCAGGGCGATGCGCAGCGGTTTGCTCTGCGTGGCGGCCGGCGCTGCCGGGCTGGCCGGTTGCGGGAAGAGCAGGTCGGTGATGTTGGTGCTGCGGTCTTCGTTGATGGTAAAGCGCGCGTAGGGCTGGTCGAACTTGATGCTGTTGATGCTCAGGCTGTCGCCGTGGCGATAGCTGAAACCTTCGAGGGCCAGTTGCTGCCACTTGATAAAGTCGCGGTGCTTGACGGTGTCGAGGGTGTGCAGCTGCTTGAGCTGCACCCCGCCGTCGATGCTGAAGGTCAGCGGTTCGGTGCTTTGCAGTTCAACGGCCAGGGTGCTGTCGAGCATGCCGCTGCGCAGTTCGATGCGCACAAAGGGCGCGAGGTAGGCTTGGGCGATGCGCAGGTCGATATTTTGCGTGTCGAGCTTGAGCTTGGCGCTGACCGGGCTGAGCGCCACCTGACCGCTGGCCTTGAGCTTGCCATGCTTGCCCAGGCCGGTATCCAGGCTCAGGGTAAAGGGTGACTGGTTGAGGCTGTCGAAATTATTCAGGTCCAGGTTCAGCGGGCCGAGTTCGACCTTGACCTCGGGTGTTACCCCGCGATCGGCCAGGTGAATCTGATAGTCGCGCAACTGCATGTCGCTGAGCAGCACCTGCCAGGGCTTGCCGGCTGGGGCTGAGCTGGTGGGCGTCGCAGGCGCGGTAGTCGTCGCAACAGTGGCGCCGTCGGCCGGCGCAGGCTGGGCTGCTGGTGCTGGTGCTGGTGCTGGTGCTGCGGGTGTCGCAGTGGCGGTTTTAGCGGCAAACAGTTTTTGCCAGTCGAGCTGTCCATCGGCTTCCCGGGCCGCCCAGGTTTCCAGGCCTTGGCTGCGGATTTTGCCGATCAGCACTTGCTGCTTGACCAGGTCAACGCTTGTTTCGCTGATATTCAGGCTGGCCAGTTTAAGCAGTGGCTGGCCGTCGAGGCGGTTGATGGCAAAGGGTGCCAGGCGGATCTCGAGGTTGCTCAGTTGTAACTGGGTGCCGCCGGCCAGGTTCAGGTTGTAGTCGCTGGCAAGGTTCACCACGCCCTCTTGCAGAGCCAATGGCAGCGCATCGCGCACATAGGGCCAGATGCCTTTGAGCTGGCCATCGCTGAGCTTGAGTTGACCGCTGGAGCTGATCGGGTTGAGCGCCACTTGCCCGTGCCAGTCAATCCGTCCACCGTGGGGGCCGGTGGCCACCAGGCTCATTTCGGCGCTATCGCCGGCCAGGGTGCTGAGGTTATTCAGACTCAAATCCAGGGCGTCGTAGACGAATTCAATCGGCTCGCTGGGACGTAAATCCTGAAAATGCAGCTGGCCGCTGGCCAGGGTGATGCGCTCGATGCGCAGCGGGAAGGGCTCGCTGGGCGCCTCGACTTCGTGGGTTTCCGGGCTGGCGGGCAGCTTGAAGAGTTGGCTTAGATTGAGGCTGCCATCTTTAGCGAACAGCAGTTCGACCTTGGCCTGTTCCAGGCGAACATCGACCAGGTGCAGCGCGCCGCTCCAAAGGCTGTCCCATTGCAGGTCGGCCTGTAACTTGGCAAACCCCAGCTGCTCGGCTGGCGCCTCACCCAGGTGCAGGCCCCACAGGCTTAGCTCTAGGCTAAAGGGGTTGAGCTGCAGACGCTCGAGCTGGGCCGGCACAGTGCTCACGCTGGCCAACTGCTGATTGATCAGCCGCAGGGCAATGCCGGGGATGATCAGAAAACCCAGCAGGCTGTACAGGCTTAGGCCAATGAGAATGGCGGCTACGGTGCGTTTCAGTCCTTTGTGCATGGCGTGGCATCATCTGTGGCAGCTAAAGATGCCCGGGAGTATGCCATGCGCCCATTGCATTTGACCTGTCTCAGAGCTGCAGAATCAGGGTTTTCAGCGGCGGCTGGCCGTCCAGTGAGGGGAAGTCCGCCGCCGGGCTGAGCACCTGGCAGTCGCGCACCGGCCGGCCGAGTTTCTCCGCGCAGCGCAGCACTTGCTCGCGCCAGTCGGTCAGGGCCACCTTGGCCAGGTTGTTACAGCAGATCAGCACGCCGCCCTCGGCGGTGGTCAGCAGCGCCGGCTTCAGCAGGCTCTGGTAGTCGCGCAGCAAGTCGACGGTGCCGAAAGCGCTCTTGGCCCAGGCCGGCGGGTCGAGAAATACCAGGTCGAACTGGCGCGGCTGCAGGCGTGGGTAACTCGGTAGCTTCTGCCCACGGCGTTGGGCAATCGGCAGGCCGGCCAGTTGGCGAATGGCCGGAAAATAGTCGGACTGGATAAATTCCATCTCCGACAGTTGCGGGTTGAGCAGGCCGTTTTCCTGGCCGACGGCCAGGTTGCCTTCGGCAAAGTCCAGGTTGCACACCGCGCTGGCGCCACCGGCCGCAGCCGCTAAACCGACACCGCAGGTGTAGGCGAACAGGTTGAGTACCGATTTGCCCTGGCTGTGCTGCTTGACCCAGCCACGGGCGTTGCGCAGGTCGAGAAACAGCAGCGGGTCCTGGCCGACATGCCGGCCGCGCACCCGGTACTTCAGGCCCCATTCGTGGCCGATCAGGTCCTCCAGCGCGGCGGCTTCGGCACTGTAAATCGGGTCGCTGCGATCGATGCGCGAGTTGCCCTGGCTGCGGTCGTTGTAGACCAGCAGCAGCGGCTGATCCAGTGCGGCGCAGACGATTTCGTGCAGCTCCAGCAAGGCCTCGCGGGGCAATTGCGTATGGAAACTTTGCACCAGCAATTGCGGACCGTAGCGGTCGATGGTCAAGCCACCGGCGCCTTCCTGGCTGCCGTGGAACAGCCGGTAACAGTCGGTGCCCTGGCTGTGCAGCTCACTCAGCAAGGCTTGGCGATTGAGCAGGGCGGCGCGCAGCGCCTGATTCAGAGTGGACATGCGCAGCGCCTCGAAATGGGGCCGGCAGTTTATCAGCTCAGCAATGAAAACGCCGGCCAATGGCCGGCGCTGTGAGATGGGCTAGATCTGCTTTAGTCGACAACAAACAGCTTGGCGCCGCCCGGGGTTGAGGAACGATGGGCTTCGGCCTGGTCGGCTACCTGATAGCTCATGCCGGGCGTGAGGATAAAGTGCCGACCGTCTTGCAGCTCGGTGTGCAGTTCACCTTCGAGGCACAGCAGGATATGGCCTTTCGAGCACCAATGGTCGGCCAGGTAGCCGGCGCTGTACTCGATCATCCTCACCCGGATGGGGCCGAACTGGCAGGTGCGCCAGTAAGCCGTACCAGTTTCGCCAGGGTGTTCACTGGGCGTGATGCTGGACCAGTTGGTGGTGCCGAAGGGAATATTGCTGATGTCCATATGCGCCTCTGCAGAGTGCCGGGTTTCAGAGCATCGGGGTCAGGTCTTACATCTGCCATGGCGTAGTTATTTTACTGCATGCAAGATGTAAGGCCTGACCTCCGAAAAACCCTTAGTCGAATCACCCAGGGCTGCCAGAATCAAGACGTCATTATTGTGCTATCTATGGTCAAGCACCACTGCATGCAGCTTCCCGTGAATATATTAGGTAAGACCATGTCGCCTGATCAGACCGACACACTCATCACCTACCGCTTCACTTTCGCCGATGGGCAGTCGGTCGAGCATGGCGTGGCCCTGGAGGACGACGCTGGATTGCCTGAGGCGGCCGCCTGGACGCGCCTGGATTTCCAGCAATGCCCGCATTGCCCGCTGTCGGCCAATGAGGTGCAACTCTGCCCTTTTGCGGCGGCCTTGCAGCAACCGGTGAGCATGCTGGCCACGCACTCCTCTTTCGAACCGGTGGATGTGCGGGTGCGCTGGCGTGACCGGGAAATCCACCAGCACACCACTTTGCAGCGAGCGGCAGGCTCGTTGCTGGGGGCCATAGGGGCGGCCAGCGGTTGTCCGCATACGCGTCTGCTTAAGGCCATGGCCTGGTTTCACCAACCTTTTAGCGGTAGCGACGAAACCCTGTTCCGGGTGTTGGGTAGCTACCTGTTGGGCCAGTATCTGCGTACTCAGCACGGCCTGGCGGCGGACTGGGACTTGGCCGGGTTGCGTGAGGTCTACCGCAATCTGCGTCAGGTCAATCTGGGTATGGCTCAGCGTCTACGCACCGCCGCCGAACGGGACTCGAGCGTCAATGGCCTGATTCTGCTCGACTTGCTGGCCGCCGATACCCTGTACAGTCTCGACCACGGCGGCGAACTCGACCGCTTCTTCGCCGAGTATCTGCAAGCTCCCTAGGGGCTGTTGCCATTTCATTCACGGCCGCGCCGGAGCCTGTTTTTGCGCGAGGCAAGGCATGAGGGGCGCGGTTTGGTTGTTCCAGTTGCGCCGATGGTGGGTTACGCGGCGCGCCAAGTGTTGTGCTGTTGCATGCATCTGACCTTGCGCCGCTAACCCACCCTACGAAAGCCAAACGCGTAGCAAGGGTTTAGTCGCGCTCAAGCGCCAGGGCTACGCCCTGACCGCCGCCGATGCAGAGGGTGGCCAGGCCTTTCTTGGCGTCGCGCTTGAGCATCTCGTGCAACAGGCTGACCAAGATGCGACAGCCCGACGCACCGATCGGGTGACCCAGGGCAATGGCGCCGCCGTTGACGTTGACCTTGCTGGTGTCCCACTGCAACTCTTGGCCGACGGCCAGGGACTGGGCGGCGAAGGCTTCGTTGGCTTCGATCAGGTCCAGATCGCTCACCTGCCAGCCGGCTTTGGCCAGGCAGCGTTGGGTGGCGGACACCGGGCCGATGCCCATGATCGCCGGATCAACCCCGGCGTTGGCATAGGCCTTGATCCGCGCCAGTACCGGCAGGCCGAGAGCCTTGGCCTTGGCGGCGCTCATCAGCAGCACGGCGGCGGCGCCGTCATTCAGGCTGGAGGCGTTACCGGCGGTGACCGAGCCGTCCTTCTTGAACGCCGGCTTGAGTTTGCCCAGGGATTCGGCGGTGGTGCCGGCCCGTGGTTGCTCGTCGGTGGC
>MHZN01000076.1 GCA_001830395.1 Pseudomonadales bacterium RIFCSPLOWO2_12_59_9
CAGCAACAGCGCCAGCCACCAGCCCAACACCCGTGGTCAGGGATAGCTGCGGGATAAATGGCAAAGCCAACAGTGTCAGGCCCACCAGTATCAGCGGCGACAAGAGGCGGACCGACCAGTACACCTGCACCGCTGCCGGCGAGCGATAGCCGGCATGCATTAACAAGGTGCGGGTGACCGAAGCCTTGCCCTGGTCAGCGGAGGTAAATCGCTGACCCACCTGCTCCAGCATCAATTGCAGATTACTGGGCGTCTCCTGCCCATAGCCGCCAGCATGGCCGTGCTTGATCAGCCCAAGTCGACGCTGCAGCGGGTCCTGCAGCCCTTGCACCAGCAGCGTTACCGTAACCACCGCAAGCAGCGCGCTCAGACCTATGGCTCCGACAAACAGCAGACGCGCCAAGGCTTCATTACCCACTGCACGATTGAGTAGACTCAGTAAATAGTCCATGACTCATACCTCACTATGGCCGTCCGGCGTTAAACCTCAATCCGGATGATTTTGCGTATCCACAAAATCCCCACCACCATGGCGCCAAAAGCCATCATCACCATCTTCTGCCCCAGGGGTTCCTTGATCAGCATCGGTAAATAGGTTGGGGTCGAGCCCACAATCGCCGCCGCCAAGACAAAGGGCACTGCCACCAGTATCCAGCCCGACATGCGCCCCTCGGCCGACAGCGTCTTGACGGTGCGCTGAAAGCGAAAACGGCCACGAATCAAACTGCTCAAACGCTCCAACACCTCGGTCAGATTGCCGCCGGTGTCGCGATGGATCAGTACCGAGGTCACCAGCATCATTACCGTCATGCTCGGCATCCGCTCTAGGAGGCCAAGCATGGCCCGACGCACGTCGTTGCCATAACTGATATCGGCAAAGGTCAGACCAAACTCATGGGCCACTGGCCCCTTATGCTCTTCAGCCACCAGTTGCAGGGTCTCGTTGAACGGATGCCCGGCGCGCAAAGCTCGACACATCGCATCCAGGGCATCTGGCAGCCCCTCTTCAAACTGGCCGAAGCGTTTAGTGCGGTCACGTGAAATCTTCAAAAACGGCAACCAAAACGCCACGAAAGCGGCTGGCAGCGCCGCCCACCAGAGCTGGGTGAACAGCCACAGCAGCACGCCCACCACCACGGCCAAGATCAGCCCAAGCAGTAGCACCCGATAAGCGCGGTAATCATGCCCGGCCTGCTCAATCATCTGCGCCAAGCCCTCCATGGCCGGCAATTGCTCAAGCCTGGCGGCCAATGGCGACAGACGCGTGAGGTATTTCTGGCGTAACACCGTCTGCATATTTGGCAGGTTGCTGGCCCGCTCCAGCACATGCAGGCGACCACGAATACGCTTGCGCACCTTACCGGCCTCACCAAACACCGGCACCGTCAGACCTTGGCTAAGGAGGAACACCGCGATAAAGACCATGCCAAGAAAAACAAAAATATACTCACTGGGGATCTCGTTCATGGCTGCGCCTCCATCCACTCAGGGCGGAACAAGTTAAGCGGCAGTTCAATGCCACGTTTGGCCAGCACATCCCGAAAAGCCGGCACCATGCCAGTGGGGCGGAACTCACCAAGCACTTCCCCATGCTCGCCCATGCCACGACGAACAAAGCCAAAGATCTCGGTCATGGTGATGATGTCACCCTCCATGCCGTTGATCTCCTGCACGCTGATCAACCGCCGCTTGCCGTCCTCCTGGCGCTCCAACTGGATCACCACATCGATAGCCGAGGCGATCTGCTGGCGCAGCGCCTTGATCGGAAACGTCGCGCCGGTCATCGACACCATGTTCTCGACCCGCCCCAGCGCATCACGGGCGGTGTTAGCGTGGATGGTGGTCAAGGAACCGTCATGCCCGGTGTTCATCGCCGTCAGCATGTCCAGCGCCTCGGCGCCGCGCACCTCACCGATAACGATACGGTCCGGGCGCATGCGCAGGCTGTTACGCACCAGCTCACGCTGGCTGACTTCGCCGCGTCCCTCGATGTTTGCCGGCCGGGTTTCCAAGCGCACCACATGGGGTTGTTGCAATTGCAACTCGGCCGAGTCCTCGATGGTGACGATCCGCTCGTTCAGCGGGATGAAGCTGGACAACACGTTGAGCATGGTGGTCTTTCCGCTGCCGGTACCTCCGGAAATCAACACATTAAGTCGCCCCCTGACGATGGCCTTGAGCATCAGGGCAATGGCCGGGGTCAAGGTGCCGGCTTGCACCAGGCTCTCGGTATTGAGCAGGTCCACCGCGAAGCGGCGAATTGACATGCTCGGCCCATCGATGGCCAGCGGCGGGATGATCGCATTGACCCGTGAGCCATCCTTTAACCGTGCATCCACCAATGGCGACGATTCGTCGATGCGCCGCCCCAGGCTGGAAACGATGCGATCGATGATATTTAGCAGGTGCTGGTCATCGCGAAAGCGCACATCGGTGCGCTGTAGTTTGCCGAATCGTTCGACATATACCGAGGCGTGCCCATTAACCAGGATGTCGGACACACTGTGGTCAGCCAGCAACGGCTCCAGCGGCCCAAGGCCGAGTACCTCATCGCCAATCTGCTTAATAATTAGCTGGCGACTGGCGGAGCTGACCGGAGCCGAATGCTCATCCAGCAGACGCTGGCATATATCCTTGATTTGTCGCACGGCATCGGCGGGTTCCAGCGAATCCAACAGGGACAGGTCCATGACCTTGAGCAACTGCTGATAGATTTTTTCCCGCCACTCGGTTTCAACAGGCGTGAGCTGGGTCTTGGTTTCGTACAGCGTTTCAGCTGCGACGTGCTCCCACGCCAGCATGGCCTCAGCCGGCTGCCCATTGGTCGTTGGCTCGGTCGGCAGCGCGAGGTCAGCCTTAGTAGACTGCTGACGCAAGCGGTTACGAAAATCACTAAGCATGTGTCACTCCCTGAACAAACTGCTAAAGGCGCGTTTCAACAATCCTTGCTCGCTGACTACCGGCTTGCCGAACAAGTCGATGGTCAACTCATGCAGCGCCAAGGTGATAGGTGCACGCGGTGCCTGCAGCCCCAGAGGCACACCGGTGTTCTGACTCTCGCTGACCACGGCGAAATCATTGGGCAATTTTTGCAATTCGCTGCACTGCAGCGCCGCCGCGATGTCGCGCAAGGTTATCGGCGCGGCCTTGTTGTAGCGGTTGACCACTATCTGCAAATGACTGCCCTGCACACCCAACTCATCGCGCAAGATGCGCGCCAGCCGGCTGGCATCTTTAAGGTGACTGATGCTTTGCTGCACCACGATAAACACCCGGTCGGCCTGTTCTAGGGTAATTCCGGTGAGATGATCGATCTGCCGTGGCAGATCCACCACCACCCAGTCATAACTGCTGCGCGCCAGATGCAACAAGGCTTCGAGCTGTTCGAGGCGGACATCCATCGGCAAGCACAACTCGTTCTCGCGCCCGCCCAGCACATGCAGCGTCGGACTAAAGTGGTTGCAAAAACCGCGTAATGCCATGCTGTCCATGCCGTCGATCTGTTGCAGCACCTCGACATGACTATGATTGGGCTGCACATCGAGGTAATGGGCCACGCTGCCAAACTGCAAGTCGAGATCCAGCAACAGGGTATCGCCACCCTTGGCACTGAGCTGGTGAGCCAGGTTGCAGGCCAACAAGGTGGCACCCGAGCCACCCTTGGCATTGATCACCGCCAGCAACTTGCCGCTGCTGCTGCCGCGAGTCTCCTTGACCATACGACTCAGGGCCGCCAGCAACTCCTCGGCGGCCACCGGCTCTGGCAGGAAATCTCGAGCACCCGCCTGCATCGCCAGACGCATGCCCTCATGTTCATTCAGCGGGCCGCAGACCAACAACGGTGGGCGCTCATGGGCAGGACGCTGCAACAACGCCGCCAACTCTTCGCGCCACAGATGGCTGACCCCCAGCAACAAAAAGTCTGGTAGCTGCTCCAGCCCGTAGAGCGGATCGGTATGACCATTACTCACTAGCCGCGTGCTCACCTGTAAGCCGGATGCGCGCTGGCTGATGTCTTCTAAATGATGCAAAGCCACAGCATCACGGCTACTGATCAACAGGCGCAGACTCTGCTTGCTGTGCGTGCTAAAGGGCAGCGGAACTTCTCTGGAATTCAACATGGCGTGATCTCCGGTACTACACCCGCCTCGGCATGCCGGCCAAGGCTTTCTCGCGGCAAGATGGCCCTGAATGCTGGCAGGGTGAAGCCCCCACCGAACCCAGGGATCAACAAGCTGAAACTGAAATTCTGAATGCTCAATTGAACATAACGGACAGCAGAAAAACCCGCGCCACCATCATTGGGGTTGGCCACCACGGCACCGTTCGCATTCAAATAGGTCAGGCTCAAATCGGCGGTATCGAGATTACTGACCAGGCTGCTCGCACCACTGTCAGCCGCCGCGTTGAAAATTGCCCGCCGCAGTATCCGCGGCTCACTGATGTCACAGACTGCCGCCAAACGTGCACCACGACGAACCACCTCGTTAAGCGCGCCGACGGTGAAATACAGACGGCCCATTTCCAGCACGCCAAACAGCAGGGTGAACAACAACAGGCCGATAATGGCGAACTCCACCACATAGACGCCCTGCATGCCTTTTCTGTTTATCGCCAGCATCACAGCGCCCTCATTATCGTGGTGGCTACCAACGGGAAATTCATCGGGATGGCATCGCCGATCAACGCCGGCAGGCCAGTGCCAATCACTGGCTGGAAGATGTAGCTGATGCTCACCCGCACATGGTCGGTGCCTTGCGCACTGACCTGTACATCGGCGGCAGTCAGCCCCGGTACCACCGAGGGATAGCCGTTGGGGTTGGCCGGCACACCATAAACGGCGACGTTTTTCGTTTGGGTTTCGAGAGCGCCGCCAGACGGCAGATCAACCTTGCCAAGGGTCGCATTCCAGGCCTGGCCGGCGGCGAAACGCCCGGCATCACGACTGGCCTGCAGCAACGAGTTGTACTGGTAGAGCATCCGACCGAATTCGGCAATGCCCAGCAGTAGCAATACCAACAGCGGCAGGGCAATGGCGAACTCGACCATAGCTATCCCTCGCTGGGTCTGCGGCCGCGTACATTCCTGAGATCGCATAAGACCTCCTACGAATCCGTGCTCGGCGTCGAAACACCGTTGATATAGGACTTGTACAGCTGAATGATGTTCGGTCCGACGTCATTCACAGGGATGGGTCCAGGGACACCATCGCCTTCGCAGCCTTGGATGAACTGACCGAAGATTTGCGCTTCTTGCCCCTGATGCACTGCCGGCTGAACCAAAAAGAAGCAGGCATAACCGAGAATCGGTATATCGCTTGAACCCCCGTTCTTGCCCGTACAGTCGCCGATAACCACCTTCAGGATGCGCCGTTCGAAGACCCCATCGGACTGACAGCCACTGGGGCAATTGCCGACACTCTCCTTCCAATCCGGGTAGCCAAGTATCGGGGTGCCGCCGGCGGACAGATAACCCTCGGCAGTCGAGGTGATGGGCTGGCCCTGATACTCCATCTGCGGCGGCGAGGCGCTATCGTTGTAAGTCATAGCGTCGTAGCTGGTCACCAGATCCGGGGGGTAATCGGTATTCTTGAAACTTCCCTGGTACTCACCAAAACGTGTATTTACGCCGGTAACCGATGGGCCGACGGTATTACCAGGTTTGGTTCTTACCGTGCCGCTAGGGCATACCGGCGCCCCCCCGGCCAGCAGTTCGCCAACGGTTTTGCCGCCAGCGCCAAAATCGAGCAGTTGAAAGTTGCCGGGGCCAATGGCTGGACTGTTACCGGCTGCCGTCTTCAAAACCCGCAGCTCGCCAAATTGATACCCCCAGTAAGTACCCGCCTGGGGCACACCGCAGACCATCAGCGGAACTAGATCACAGGGGCTAGCGGTCGGACTCGGGCCGGCGGTGGCGATGGCCGCTACGTCCTTGGCACCCAGACCACCATTGGCGAATGCCTGGGCAAAGTTCCAGAAGAACCCGGTCAAGGGGTAAGTCGGCACCGACACTCGTACATAGCGGGCATCGGCAGGGCCGGGGAAAGAAAATGGCCCGTAGACACTACTGGCCAACTCCACCACGGCGAAGGCGCCGGCACCACCTGCGGTACCGACGGCGGTCGCCAGCTCGCTGTTACCACTGGCATTAGAATTTAGCGTCAAGGTCGCCAACGCGGCACTGCGCGCCTGGGTCGAGGCATTGCTCCCGCCCAGTACTTGTTGCAAGGTCTTGGCGCCACTGAGGGCAGCGGCATCCACGCTATTTTGCAGGCGGGTCTTGTTCACCAGCATATGGCCGCCGTCCAGCGCCAGCGCGGCCATCAACAACATGGCCGCCATGGCTACCGCAACCAGCACTATCACGGCCCCTCCCTGGCGCTTGGGCATTCTCTGCTGGCGCCTAGACATCGGGAAAGACAGCCGTGGCACAGAGGAATTCATAGTCGTAGCCCTCAGTTACTACCGGGATCACCGATATTGATCTGGATCGGCTGGGCGACCTGCTCCGCTTTGCCGGTAACGCCACGGAAGCTGTCCAGAACCTTCTCGGTCAGCGGCCCATCGGTGCCGGTTGGCGACACGTCGGTGCCCGGGTTGGCGGCCAGCTCCTTGTTGGCAATCTGCTGATAGTGGGGCTGGTAAACAGTGGAGCCGAATGAGCCAACTTGGCCCGGATCGTAAGTCATGCAGCCAGCCAGGCCGGACAGCAGCCCCAGCAGAGAAAAAAGACCAAGCATGCGTTTCATGGTCGCTGCCTCCGAATTAGTTGAGATCGTGGCCAAAACGGCCGCCCGTCACCCCTAGGCTGACGGGAACCGCACGCCCAGGCCCAGGTCCCTTGGTCTTGCCGAGCAGGTAGAAATCCAGATCACTCGGTTCGACGAAGTTCTCGGTGGGCAACCGCACGAGCTTGGCATCTATGGGTTTGGCCAGATGGGGGGTGACTAAAATCACCAACTCGGTTTGGCCGTTTCTAAACTCCTGGCTACGAAACAGATAGCCAAGCACCGGTAAATCGCCAAGACCCGGGAAGCGGTTGACCAAATCGCGGGTGTTCTCGCTGATCAGACCCGCGATGGCGATGGTCTGGCCATCGGCCAGCTCGAGGGTGGACTGGGCACTGCGCTTGGTCAGCGACGGGATCAATTGCGTCACCCGATCCGCCAGCCCGCCCCCTGGGGTCTCTGTGCCGGTATCCAGCAGCAGCGCATTGGTATTGGAAATTTCACTGACCGAGACATTCAAATTAAGGTTGATCCGCCCCGAATCCAGCGCTACCGGGATGAACTTGAGGCCGACACCAAACTCCTTGTATTCGATGGTGACGCCATTATCGCCATCGTTAACCGGCACCGGAAATTCGCCGCCAGAGATAAACTCCGCCTGCTGTCCGCTGAGAGTGGTCAGCGTCGGCTCGGCCAACACCTTGGCCGAACCATCGTTTTTGGCCGCATCCAGTACCATGTCGAAGCGAAAACTATCCGACGCGAACTGTGCCAATAGGCCCTTGCCGCTGGCCGGTGAAATGCCCCGATTGAAGCCACCCAACGCCCAGTTGCCGGCGCCTGTGCCTAAGGCCGCAAAGTTGATATTCATGCTCTTGAGCAAGCTGCGCTGCATCTCCGCCACCTTGACCTCCAGCATCACCTGCTGACTGCCGCCGACGGTCAGCAGGTTGATCACATCCAGGGTCTTGGTCGGCGCCGCGACTGCGGCCTCGCCCTCCCCCTGAACCACACTGGCGGTTTGTGCGGTATAGGTTCTGCCCAGTTTGACCGCGGTATCCATGGCTGCCGCGCTGCTCACCTGGCCACGCAGCACCAGCGCGCCCTGAGCGCTGAACACCTCGATCTTCTCGTTGGGCAGCAACTCATGCAACTTGGCCTTGAGGCCACTGAGATCGTGCACCACCTCGATGTCGAGGCTGTCGAGCAGACGGTTGCTGTTATCCCAGAGCATCACGTTGGTACTGCCCAGCGTGCGCCCGAGCAGGTACAACTGAGTCGGACTGGTGAGCAGAATGTCGGCGACCTCCGAATTGCCCACCGAAACCTTCTTCACCGGCGCACGGGTGGTGAGCACGCGGGATTTATAGATCGGAACCTGGATGCTGCTGACATTCGCCGCTGGCATGGCACTTACTGCCGGTTTCGGTTGCGCCGCCTGCGCGCTGCCAACTAGCAACATACCCGCTGCAAACAGCGAGATACTGTTAATTGAATATCTTTCAGCTACTTTATACATACACATTAGAAATTCCGGCATAATCCTGAATATTAATTGACTATTCTGATATCGCTATCGTTCCTTAAAAACTCTGGTCTTACAAATTATCCTAGCACTTTAGCCTTGCTTTTACTAAACCCGGAATTCAGATTAAACCCGTTTTTTACGGTTTTTCTGTATGATTTTTATCTTGTTTTCCGGCCGCTCATCGCGCAGAATTTTACCGTTACCAATTAAATCACTGGATTTTATGTCACTTCTTGCCTTTGGCGTTAACCATACGACTGCTCCTCTGGAGCTCCGTGAACGCGTCAGTTTCGGCACCGACGTTATGCTGCAGGCCCTGTCACAACTGAGGGGGGAGAAAGGTATAGAAGAAGCCCTGATTTTATCCACGTGTAACCGGACTGAAGTGTATTGCAGTCTGGAACAGAGCGGTGAACAGCTGCCAATACTCTGGTTTTCAGAATTCCACGGTCTGAAACATGACCAGTTGCAGCCCTTTCTTTACAAATATCCGGACGCCAATGCCGTCAAACACGTATTACGTGTGGCATCTGGGCTGGATTCCATGGTGTTGGGCGAACCGCAGGTCCTGGGACAACTCAAATCTGCCTATCAGACAGCCCTTCAGGCCGGCAGCATAGGTAAGTTATTAAGCCGTCTGTTTCAGCATTCATTCAGGGTGGCCAAACAAATCCGCAGCAGCACCATGATCGGGAGTCATCCGGTATCAGTCGCCTTTGCAGCAGTCCGGCTCGCGCAACAGATATTTGGTAATCTGTCAGAACAAACTGCCCTGTTAATCGGCGCCGGTGACACCATTGAACTGGTCGCCCGGCACCTGCATGAAAACGGTCTGAAAAAGATGATCATCGCCAATCGCACACTGGAACGCTCACAGCACCTTGCTATTGAGTATTCCGCCTATGCGATTGCACTGTCAGATATACCCCATCATCTCGCAGAAGCGGATATTTTAATCTCCTCCACGGCAAGCCAGTTACCTATCCTCGGTAAGGGCGCTATCGAACGCGCTATCAAGGCCAGGAAACACCGGCCCATGTTCATGGTGGATATTGCCGTACCCAGGGACATCGAACCGGAAGCCGGGGAACTGGAAGATGTGTACCTGTACACCGTCGATGATCTCAAGGATGTTATCCAGGAAAACATGCGCAACCGGAAACAGGCAGCCATGCAGGCGGAGGAGATTATTGACACACAGGTGACCCATTTTATGGACTGGTTACACTCACTGGATGCGGTATCGACGATTCGTGCCTTGCGTGACCAGGCCTATTCCATTCAGGACGAAGTGCTTGATTCCGCACAGAAAAAACTCCGTGCCGGCGCAGATCCGGAAAAGATCCTGCAGGAAGTGACACGCACCCTGACCAATAAACTGATCCACCTTCCCAGTACCCAATTGCGTGCTGCCAGTGCTGAAGACAGGAATGATTTATTGTCTGCTGTGCAAGAACTCTACAATCTGAAGACTGACATTCCCCCATCCAAATCCGGCAAGTAGTGGCCTGGCCGCAATCTCCGGGTCGCGATTAACAAACTGGTGTCCACTTATTAATTCATACGTTATATAAACATGAAAGAAAGTCTGCTGAAAAAACTGGAAAGACTGGCCGAGAGGTTGCAGGAACTGGATGCTTTGCTCGCTGATCCGGCCACCATCAATGACCAGAAATGTTTCCGGGAATTATCAAAAGAACATGCCGAAATCCGGCCGGTGGTTTCCTGTTTCCATGATTATCAAAAAATCCTTTATAACATGAAGTCGCTGGAAGGAATGTTGAAAGATACAGACAAGGAGATGCGTGAACTGGCCTCGGAAGAACTGGCACAGGCCCGGGAAAAAATTGCACAAAAGGAACTGGAGTTGCAACGGTTGTTGCTGCCCAAAGACCCGGCAGATAACAGCAATATATTTCTCGAAATACGCGCCGGTACCGGCGGTGAGGAAGCCGCCTTGTTTGCCGGTACACTCATGCGCATGTATACACGTTATGCGGAAAGCCAGGGCTGGAAGATCGAGGTGCTGAGCGCATCCGAAAGTGATCTGGCCGGATACCGGGAAGTCATCATGCGGGTGATTGGAGATGGCGCCTATTCAAAACTGAAATTTGAATCCGGTGCACACCGCGTACAGCGCGTACCCGAAACAGAGGCGCAGGGCCGCATCCACACCTCGGCCTGTACTGTGGCAGTATTACCGGAAGTGGACGAGATCGAGGATATCGAAATCAACCCGGCTGATCTCAGGATCGATACCTACCGTGCTTCCGGCGCCGGTGGCCAGCACGTTAACAAAACTGATTCTGCTATCCGCATTACACACCTGCCCACCGGCACTGTCGTGGAATGCCAGGATGAGCGTTCGCAACATAAAAACAAGGCACGCGCGATGTCATTATTAAAGGCAAGAATATTGAATGCGGAACGGGAAAAGCAGACGGCTGCACAGGCCGAAAACCGGCGCAGCCTGGTGGGTAGCGGTGATCGCTCAGAGCGAATCAGGACCTATAATTTCCCCCAGGGCCGGGTAACTGATCATCGCATCAATCTGACCTTGTATAATCTTGATGAAATTATCAAGGGTAATCTGGATATGGTGATTGATCCATTAATCAATGAATATAAGGCAGACCAGTTGGCTGCAATCGGCGTATGAATACCGCCCCGACCATCAGGGAACTGTTACACGAGGCAGAAAGTAAACTGCACAACTCAGACAGTGCCCGGCTGGATGCGGAGATACTGCTGTGCAATGTGCTGGATGTTGATCGCAGCAGACTTTATTCAGCTCCGGAAAACATCATCCCGTTGAACGCTGTTAACCTGTACAGGTCTCTTGTCCAGGAACGCCAACAAGGCAAGCCCATTGCCTATCTGACCACCACCAGGGAGTTCTGGTCACTGGAATTTCAGGTCAATGAACATACTCTGGTACCAAGACCGGAAACCGAGTGTCTGGTGGAAACTGTCCTTGAGCTTGTGCCGGAAAATGCCGAACTTGATATTGTTGATCTCGGTACCGGCAGCGGGGCCATCGCCATCGCCATCGCCAGCGAACGCCCACAATGCAGGATTACTGCAACCGATATTTGTGGACTTGCCCTTGCAGTTGCCGTGGAAAATGCCTGCCGTTTGACTGCCAGCAGCATTAAATTTGTAAAATGTGACTGGTATGCAGGGTTGCGGGATACGTTTGATATCATCGTAAGCAACCCTCCATATATAAGGAACGACGATGCACATATGCAGGGCGACGGTGTCGCCCATGAACCCGGAATTGCCCTGTGTGGCGGAGCAGACGGCCTGGATGCCATACGCAACATTATCAGTAATGCAGCCCGTTTTCTGAATCCGGACGGCCGGTTAATCATTGAACATGGTCATGATCAGGCCCAGGCTGTACGCTCCATGTTTGAAAAATTTCATTTCACACACATCCAGGCCCGTCCTGATTATTCCGGACTGGACAGGATAACCCGTGGGAAGCGGCAACATGCGTAATCCTGCCACAAGCCTGTTTAACTACCTTCTGGAATTTATGGAAAGAAACAGGGCTGATAACCTGCATATTAAAACCGGCTGGCACGAGCGGCTGCGGGCGATCTATGTCCATCATCATAAAACCCGCCAGGAAAAATCCGGATCGAATCATCCGCATCTCCGGGACAAGCATGACGCCAAAAAATAAAAATTCACAAGCTTTCAGTAATGAACAACTGCTGCGTTACAGCCGGCAAATGATGTTGCCCGAGATCGATGCCGAAGGCCAGCAACGCCTGGCGGCAGCACGTGTGTTGATAATCGGCCTGGGGGGTCTGGGTTCGGCGGCATCGGTCTATCTGGCGGCGGCCGGCGCCGGGCATCTGGTGCTGGTGGATTACGACCGGGTTGATCTTTCCAACCTGCAACGCCAGATCGTCCACACCACGCCCGACATCGGCAAACTCAAGGTGGATTCTGCCCGTGAATACCTTTCCGCACTCAATCCCGACGTAAAAATTTCAACGATCGATCACATGCTGGACGATGACGAACTGGAACGCGAGGTCGCGGCGGCGGATGTTGTCGTCGATGCCAGCGATAATTTCAATACGCGTTTTGCCAATAACGAAATCTGCGTAAAGACAAAAACACCGCTGGTCTCCGGTGCAGCAATACGCTTTGAAGCACAGGTCAGCGTATTTAACCTTTCCAGTCCGGATTCACCCTGTTACCGTTGTCTTTATGGCAATGATACCCAGGTAGACCAGACCTGCACTGCCAATGGTGTGATCGCACCTCTGCTCGGGATCATCGGCAGCATCCAGGCCTGTGAAGCCATGAAGCTGATCATGGGCATCGGTACAACCCTTGTAGGACGCTTGCTGCTGCTGGATGTGATGAACATGGAATGGCATATCGCAAAACTACGGAAGGATCCAAAATGTCCGGTATGCAGTAACACATTAAACACTGCGGCCAATCAATAAGTACAGGAAATACTGACTAAACCAAAGTGATGTGCGCTGTCCTGGCCTTCGCGCTCAGTTCAGGGTAATGAACAACTGCCCCCGGTGCTGTCAGCGACTCCGTTCAGTCGTACAAAGCCGCGCAATTCGACCGCTATCCCAATACCCTCTGTTCGATGAGATAACTCAGCACAAACAGCGTTACCGGCCACAGGCCGATAAACAGTCCCCAACGCTCGGCGTGGGCCTCTTTAAGCGCCGCCTTCAAGGCCGGATCAGCTATATCGGCCAGCACGTGCCGTGCAATTTCGACCCGTGCGCCGAAATACCACATGACCCATGATAGCGGTATGGAGATTAACCCAAGCCAGAACAGTACTTCCGCGAGAAATTTCATACGTCACCCCCTTATCAGTCTGATAATTTACTAGTCTAGCTGAGCAGCGATTACAGGGACAGGTAAATCACCGGAAAAGGGGCCGCCATTAAAAAGCGCCCGGATAAG
>MHZN01000077.1 GCA_001830395.1 Pseudomonadales bacterium RIFCSPLOWO2_12_59_9
CGCAGGGCCAGCTCATCATTACTGTAGGGCCACATACGGCAACCACCGAGCGCAGGACCGAGGCTGGTGTCGTGGATGGCGATAATGGCTTTCAGCCCGCAGCTTTTATCCTGGCTGTAGATCACCTGCTCATGCTGGTCAAAATCAATATGGGAAAACACGGACATGGGGGTTCCTCGGTCGTTCTGTTGGGGGTTGTCATAGGGGGTGATGTAGGAGCCAGCTTGCTGGCGATCAGCGCCTTCCAGCGCATGTGGGATCGCCAGCAAGCTGGCTCCTACAATTGAGAGGTCTTCAGGCTGCCGGTTCGAATAGCTGCACGGCGGCGATTTCACTGACCTGCAAGCGCGCCTGCAATTGCCGGCCCTGCTCACGGGCCTTGAGCACGCCCTGCTCCTTCACATGACCGTAGCCACGGATCTGCTGGGGCAACTCGGCGATGGCCAGCGCGGTGCGGTAGTTAGTGGCGTTCAGCGGGCTGAGCAGCGCGGCGATGCTTTGCTCGTAGTCGCCGATCAGCTCCCGCTCAAGTTTGCGCTCGGCGCTATGGCCGAACGGGTCCAGGGCGCTGCCACGCAGAAACTTGAACTTGGCCAGCAGGCCGAAGGCCTTGAACATCCAGGGGCCGAATTGGCGCTTGCGCGGCTCGCCACTGGTGCCTGACAGGTTGCTCAGCCAGGACGGCGCCAAGTGAAACTGCAGGCGATAATCGCCTTCAAACTGCTCGGTCAACTGCTGGATAAAGGCGCCATCGGTGTAGAGCCGCGCCACCTCGTATTCGTCCTTGTAGGCCAGCAGTTTGAAGTAGTTGCGCGCCACGGCGCGGCTCAGCGCCTGCTCGCTGTCCGTGTCGGCCTGTTGCACCCGCGCCACCAACTGGCGATAGCGTTCGGCGTAGGCAGCGTTCTGGTAAGAGGTGAGGAAATCGAGCCGAAACTGCACTATCTCCTGCGAGCTTTCGCAGCGCGGTGCGGCCGCCACGGCCGGGGCGGCGAGTCTCTCCACGGCGGCGGCATCGTAGGCGGCGCGGCGACCCCAAAGAAATGCCTGCTGGTTGAGTGGTACCGCCACGCCATTGAGTTCGATGGCCTTATCAATGGCGCTCGCCGAAACCGGCACCAAGCCTTTTTGATAGGCGAAGCCGAGCATAAACAGGTTGGTGGCGATGCTGTCGCCGAGCAGCCGGGTGGCCAACCGCGAGGCATCGACGAAGTGGGTCTTGCTGGCGCCCACCGCCTCGATCAGCGCCTCGCGCATGGCCGCCCCCGGCACCTGGGCATCAGGATTGCGGGTGAACTCGGCGGTAGCCGCCTCATGGCTGTTGATCACCGCATGGGCGATCTTGTCGTTGAGTTTGGCCAAGGCTTCTTCGCTGGCCGCCACCACCAGATCGCAGCCCAGCAACAAGTCGGTTTCACCGGCGGCGATGCGCACGGCGAAGATCTCATCCTGCTTGGCGGCGATGCGGATATGGGTAATCACCGGGCCGAATTTTTGCGCCAGCCCGGCCTGATCGAGCACGCTACAGCCCTTGCCTTCCAGGTGCGCGGCCATGCCCAACAAGGCACCAACGGTGGTCACGCCACTGCCGCCGACACCCGGCAAAAGGATATTCCAGGGCCGGTCGAGGCTCGGTTGTTGCGGCTCCGGCAAAGCGATAAACAAACTGTTGGCCGAAACCCCTTGAGGTTTGCGCAGCCGGCCGCCGTGCACGGTGACGAAGCTTGGGCAAAAGCCCTCGACGCAGCTGAAGTCCTTGTTGCAGGAGTTCTGGTCGATCTCGCGCTTGCGGCCCAGCTCGGTTTCCAGCGGCAATACCGACAGGCAGTTGGACTTGACGCTACAGTCGCCACAACCCTCGCACACCGCCGCATTGATAAAGGCCCGCTTGGCTGGATCAACCAGCTTGCCGCGCTTGCGCCGACGGCGTTTTTCGGTGGCGCAGGTCTGGTCGTAGATCAGCACCGAGCAACCTTTGAACTCGCGCAGCTCGCGCTGCACCGCGTCCAGATCATCACGGTGATGAAAGCTGACTATGGAGGCGAAACCGGCGCGACTCGGGTACTTGTCCGGCTCATCGCTGACCAGCGCAATGCGTTTCACCCCTTCGGCGAACAGCTGCTGGCTGAGCTGATCGACCCGCAATTCGCCATCGATCGGTTGGCCACCGGTCATGGCCACCGCATCGTTGTAGAGGATTTTGTAGGTGATATTCACCCCCGCCGCCACGGCCGCACGCACGGCCAAATGGCCGGAGTGGAAGTAAGTACCGTCGCCCAAATTCTGGAAGATATGCGGGGTGTCGGTGAACGGCGCTTGGCCGATCCAGGTCGCGCCTTCGCCGCCCATCTGGGTGAAGGTGTCGGTGTTGCGATCCATCCACTGGGTCATGTAGTGGCAACCGATGCCGCCTTGGGCGCGGCTGCCTTCCGGCAGTTTGGTCGAGGTGTTGTGCGGACAGCCGGAACAGAAATGCGGGGTGCGCACCGTGCTGTGCTTGGGCGCCGCCAGGGCTTGCTCTTTGGCGGCGAGAAAGGCCAGCCGCGCCTCGATCTGCTCGCTGCTGTAGATCGGCGCCAGGCGCTTGGCTATGACTCGGGCGATCATCGCCGGGGTCAGTTCACTGAGATTCGGCAACAGGGAAACGCCCTGCTCGTCAAACTCGCCAACCACCCGTGGGCGCTTGCCCACCGGCCAGTTGTAGAGCTGACCGGTAAGCTGGTCTTCGATAATGCTGCGTTTTTCTTCCACCACCAGGATTTCGTCCAGACCTTCGGCGAATTCATGCACCGACACCGGCTCCAGCGGCCAGCTCATGCCGATTTTCAGCACCCGCAGGCCCACCTGGGCGCACAGTTGCTCGTCCAGGCCGAGGTCGTCCAGGGCTTGGCGCACATCCAGATAGGACTTGCCGGTGGTGATAATGCCCAGCCGCGGATTGGGCGAATCGAGCATCACCGGGTTGAGGTTATTGGCGCGGGCGAAGGCTCGCGCGGCATAGATTTTGTAGATATTCAGCCGTTCTTCCTGCACCAGCGGCGGATCCGGCCAGCGAATATGCACGCCGCCCGCCGGCAACTGGAAATCATCTGGAATCTTGATTTTCACCCGCAGCGGATCGACTTCCACCACGGCCGAGGAGTCGACATTTTCGGCGATGGTTTTCAGCGCCACCCAGCAACCGCTGTAACGCGACAGCTCCCAACCGAGAATGCCGTAGTCGAGCAGCTCCTGAATATTGGCCGGGTTGAGCACCGGGATCGAGGCGGCAATAAAGGCGTGTTCGCTCTGGTTGGCGATGCTCGACGACTTGCAACCGTGGTCGTCACCGGCCAGCAGCAACACCCCACCATGGGGCGCGACGCCTGCCGAATTGCCATGCTTGAACACATCGCCACAGCGATCGACGCCTGGGCCTTTGCCGTACCAGAGGGCGAACACGCCGTCGTAACGGGCGCCGGGAAACAGGTGAGTCTGCTGGCTGCCCCACACGGCGGTGGCGGCCAACTCTTCGTTGACGCCCGGTTGGAAATGAATGGCGCTGGCCTGCAAAAAGTCTTTGGCCTCCCACAGACTCTTGTCCAGGTTGCCCAAGGGCGATCCGCGGTAGCCGGAAATAAACCCGGCGGTATTTAGCCCCTGGGCGGCGTCGCGTTGCTGTTGCAGCATCGGCAAACGGGTCAGGGCCTGGGTACCGGTCAGGTACAGATGGCCAGTGGCAAGGCGATATTTATCATCGAGGCGAATCTCGGCCAGAGACATGCGGGCGCTCCTGTTATTTTTGTGCGAGCTTTTTGACTGGCAAGGCCAGGGTTCAACCCACAGCAGATGACTGCCGCGGCGACTGGTTAAAATATGACTGGCCGGTACGGGATTTTTCTTTCTAATTTCTGGCTTAAACCAGAATAGAGCGCATGATTAATCCAATAAAAACAAAAGAGCTGGTGCTTTCATGCAAGAAAAACTAAACCCCATCGATCGCAAGATTTTGCGCCTGCTGCAACACAACGCCGATCTGTCCGCCGCGCAGATTGCCGAGAAGGTTGAGCTGTCCCAATCGCCCTGCTGGCGGCGGATTCATCGCATGCAGGAAGAAGGCTTGATTGAGCGCACCGTCGCGCTGCTCAATCCCAAGCTGCTGGGCTTGACCATGACGGTGTTCGTCAATATCAAACTCTCGGCCCACGGGCGCAGCAACCTGCAAGAATTCGAGCGCGCCATAGTTGGCTACCCCGAGGTGCTGGAGTGCTACGCCATGGCCGGCAGCTCGGATTTCTTGCTCAAGGTGGTGTGCAAAGACATCGGCAGCTACGAGCGTTTCCTGCGCGACCAACTGTTGCAGCGGCCCCATGTGCTGGAGGCCCACTCCAATATCGCCATGAGCGAGGTCAAGCGCACCACCGAGCTGCCGCTGGATTAACCGAGCGCTGAAAAAAGCTATGCACCGTTAGTTGTCGCAGGTCGATTTTGTAGGGTGGGCTTCAGCCCACCGCCGCGTGATAAGGGATTTGCTGGGCGAGCCGACCCTACATTTTGCCGTCAACATTTAACGGGTACATAGCCTTAAAAAACCTCTGCGCGCGGCCATCTCACCGCGATTGCGCGCAGGCCTTAACAGGCCGGCAACTGCAGTTGCCCCAGACTCTTGAGCACCGCAGCGCCGGCGAACAGCATGATGATTTGCTCCTCGGCCAGGGCCCGGATGGCGGCTTGCCGCTCGGGCTGGCCCAGATAGTCGAGCACCTGGCCGAACAGGTTATGGCTGACCATATAAGAGATCTGCCGCACCTGCGCCGCGTCGAGGTTGGCCGGCAGCAGCTTGAAGTTGCCGATGTCCTCGGTCATGTCCGCGGCAAACTCATCCATCACGGCGATCAAGGCCTGACGCAAACGTGGCGAGGCGCCGTGCAATTCGCGCACACCGATGAGAAATACCGTTGGGTGCTGATCGACGAAGTCGAAAAACAATTGCACCGTTTCGTGGGTCACCCGCCGGCCGCGCTGCAGGTCGATACCAAACAGCATCGGCAGGTTGAATTTGCCCCCGCGCACCGCCCGCTCGGCGGCTTCGCGGCGTAGCTCGCGCAACGGCTGGCGCAACTGGCTGGAGATATCCTCGATCAGCGCCAGGCCCAGGTCGTCGACATCGCGAAAGTGCCGATAGAAGGTATTCGGGTTCAAGCCGGCCTCCCGGGCCAGCTCACGCAAGCCGATGCTGTTCAGGCTGCGGCTGGTGGAACTCAGGCGCAACGCCGCCGCCATCAACTGACGCTTACCCGGTGCGTCGAGCAGTTTGTCCCGCGGCAGCGGCTTGTCATCTAGCTGTACATCCATATCCCTACCTAAAGTTGGCTTGTGAGCGCTTGGCTTGCCAGCAAGTATACACTCGTCTACATTCGCCAAACAGGTAGACACCTGTATACCTCATAATTATAAAACCGGAGTCTGGACATGAATGCACCTGTACCCACGCCCGCCACCCGGCATTGCAAAATCGCCATCATCGGCACCGGCTTCTCCGGTCTGGGCATGGCCATTCGCCTGAAGCAACAAGGCGAAAACGATTTTCTGCTGTTTGAAAAAGAAGCTGGGGTCGGTGGTACTTGGCGGGTGAACAACTATCCAGGCTGCGCCTGCGATGTGCAGTCGCACCTGTACTCCTTCTCGTTCGAACCCAACCCCAACTGGACGCGGATGTTCGCCCCGCAGCCAGAGATCAAAAGCTATCTGCAGGCCTGCTGGAACAAATACCGGCTGCACGAGAAAACCTTACTGGAGACTGAAATCAACCAGCTGCGCTGGGACGAAACCCGTGAGTTATGGCTGATTGAAGATGCCAACGGCCAGCACTACAGCGCCCAATTTGTGGTCTCTGGGATGGGCGCCCTGTCCACCGCCGCCATTCCGAACATGCCCGGCATCGAGAGCTTCAAAGGGCCGATGTTTCACTCCCAGCAGTGGAACCACGACTACGACCTCAAAGGCAAACGGGTGGCGGTGGTCGGCACCGGCGCTTCGGCGATTCAGTTTGTGCCGCAGATTCAAAAACAGGTCAGCCAACTCGACCTGTACCAGCGCACCGCACCGTGGATCATGCCCAAGCCCGACCGGCAGATCAGCGCCCGTGAACAAGCGCGCTTCCAGCGTTTCCCGTTAGTGCAAAAGCTCTGGCGCGGGCTGATCTATGCTGTGCTGGAGAGCCGGGTAATAGGTTTTGCTCTGCTGCCACGGATCATGAAACTGGCCGAACTGGTCAGCAAAGCCCATATCAAGAAATCCATCAAAGACCCGGCCCTGCGCGCCACTGTGACGCCCCACTACACCATGGGCTGCAAGCGGGTGCTGATTTCCAACGACTACTACCCGGCGCTGGCCCAGGCCAACGTGAATGTCATCAGTGACGGCATTCGTGAGATCCGCGCCAACAGCATAGTGACCAACGATGGCCAGGAGCGCGTGGTCGACGCGATCATCTTCGGCACCGGTTTTACCGCCAGTGATCCGCTGCCGCGCAACGTGCTGTTTGGCCGTGACGGCATTGACCTGCTCGACAGCTGGCCCGAAGGCCCGCAAGCCTATAAAGGCACCATGACCGCCGGCTTTCCCAATCTGTTCTTCCTGATGGGGCCTAACACCGGTCTTGGACATAACTCGATGATCTACATGATCGAGTCGCAGATTCACTACATCCTCGGCGCCCTGGACCTGCTCAAAGAGCGCAACCTGGACAGCCTGGAACCCAAGCGCGACGTGCAGGACGCCTTTAACCGCAAACTGCAAAGCGGCCTAGCCGATACGGTGTGGAACGCCGGCGGCTGCACCAGCTGGTACCTGCACCCGGTGAGTGGCCGCAACAACCTGTTATGGCCGGATTTCACCTGGCGCTACCGGATGCTGACGCGTAACTTCGATCCGGCCGCCTATCATTTCAGCCGGATCAATCCTAACCATCCCGCGCAAAAATTTGCCTTCCAGCGCGCCAGCCAATCTGCCGAGGTCAGTCTATGAAGTCGTTCGAAAACAAAGTTGCCGCCATCACCGGCGCCGGTTCCGGCATAGGCCGGGCCCTGGCCTTGGGGCTAGCGCGTCAGGGCTGCCACTTGGCACTCTCGGATGTAAATAGCGCAGGCCTGAAAGAAACCGCCGACCTGGCCCGCGCCCTCGGGGTAAAAGCCCTGGAAAGCCAGGTCAACGTCGCCGACCGCGCAGCGGTAGAAGCCTGGGCCGAACAGGTGATGGCCGAATATGGCCGGGTCAATGCGATTTTCAATAACGCCGGCGTGGCCCAGGGCGGCACAGTGGAAGGCAATGATTACGCCGATTACGAGTGGGTGATGAGCATCAATTTCTGGGGCGTGGTGAATGGCACCAAGGCGTTCTTGCCGCACCTCAAAGCCAGCGGTGCAGGCCATATAGTCAACACTTCGAGCATCTTCGGGTTGTTTGCCCAGCCGGGCATGAGCGCCTACAACGCCAGCAAATTTGCCGTGCGCGGCTTTACCGAATCGCTGCGCCAGGAGCTGGACATGGCCGCCTGCGGCGTCTCCGCCAGCTGCGTGCACCCAGGCGGGATCAAGACCAATATCGCCCTGACCGCCCGGATGAATGACAGCTTGAGCAGTGTCACCGGCCAGGGGGTCGATGAGGGCCGCCAGCAGTTCAACGACCAGTTGCTGCGCACCACGCCCGAACAGGCCGCCAAGGTGATTATCAATGGCGTACTGGCCAACAAACGGCGGATTCTGATTGGTGGCGATGCGCACGCCAGCGACCTGATGCAACGTTTGCTGCCAGCGTTTTACCAGCGTTTGGTAGTCGGCTCCATGCGCCTGGCGGCGCGTTTTGCGCCGAAAGCCAAGCGGCCCGTCAGCACTCAGGAGGCAGCTGAGTAATTTGTAGGGTGGGCTTCAGCACACCAGCTTTTTGGCGCCCAGAAGCGGTGGGCTGAAGCCCACCCTACGCAAAGCTTGCCCGCGAATGCCCGCAGTCCAAAAGCATCGCGCGACAGCAGCCGTTCCCTACGGCTTGCTGCATTCCCGCATCCATGTGTGTCACAAGCCCACGCCCAGGGTTGCGCAACAGCCAACTGCGAAGTAATCGTTCGGATAACCGAACGAGCACCGCAGCAATAGTCGGCAACCCGGACAAAGCATTCCTCAGACGTCCTGATATATTTATTTTTATCGTTTAAAAACAATAAGTTACGCCAACGCCTCGCAACCAATAAAACTGGCATAGATTCTGCTCTTAGCTATGGACGTAATACGCACGACGGCTGAACTGCTTCAGCCCCGGGTGGAATTTCGACATAACAACAAGCCGAGGAAAAGACTCATGCGTATCGTTCCCCATTTGCTAGGTGCAGCCATCGCCGTTGCCCTGCTGTCGACATCGATTCAGGCCGCCGAACTGACCGGCACCCTGAAGAAAATTAAAGAGTCTGGCAGCATCAGCCTCGGCCATCGTGACGCCTCCATTCCCTTCTCGTACCTGGGCAACGAACCTGGTCAACCTATTGGCTACTCCCACGACCTGCAGATGAAAGTGGTCGAGGCCCTCAAGCAGCAACTGGGTCTGCCCGAACTGAAAGTGCGCTACACCCTGGTCACCTCGCAAACGCGGATTCCGCTGGTGCAAAACGGCACCGTCGACCTGGAGTGCGGCTCCACCACCAACAACGTTGAACGCCAACAGCAGGTGGATTTCTCGGTGGGTATCTTTGAAGTCGGCACTCGCCTGCTGACCAAGAAGACCTCGGGCATCACTGATTTTGCCGACCTGAAAGGCAAGAACGTGGTGACCACCGCCGGCACCACGTCCGAGCGGCTGATCAAGTCGATGAACGCAGAAAAACAAATGGGCATGAACATCATCTCGGCCAAGGACCATGGCGAGTCCTTCCTGATGCTCGAATCCAGCCGCGCCGTAGCCTTTATGATGGACGACGCCCTGCTCTATGGCGAAATGGCCAAGGCCAAGAAGCCGGATGATTGGGTGGTGGTCGGCCAGCCGCAATCCTACGAGATTTACGGCTGCTCGGTGCGCAAGGGCGATCCCGAGTTCAAGCAAGCGGTCGACAATGCCATCACCGCCACCTTCAAGTCTGGCGAGATCAACGACATCTACAGCAAGTGGTTCTTGAAGCCGGTGCCGCCGAAGAACCTCAACATGAATTTCCCAATGAGCGATGAGCTGAAAAAGCTGATCGCCAACCCCACCGACAAAGCTGCAGAACAGCTTTAACG
>MHZN01000078.1 GCA_001830395.1 Pseudomonadales bacterium RIFCSPLOWO2_12_59_9
TACTGACGCGGCTGCGCCGGCACCGGCAGATTGGCCAGGAACCATTCGTAGAGCGGACGGTGATCTTCGAACTCCAGGGTGCAAATCGAGTGGGTAATGCCCTCAATTGCATCCGACTGACCGTGGGTAAAGTCGTAGCTTGGGTAGATGCACCACTTATCACCGGTCTGGTGGTGATGAGCGTGACGGATGCGATACAGAATCGGGTCGCGCAGGTTCATGTTCGGCGCAGCCATGTCGATCTTCGCCCGCAATGCACGGGCGCCATCGGCAAACTCGCCAGCCTTCATGCGCGCAAACAGATCGAGACTCTCGGCCACCGGACGCTCACGGAACGGGCTGTTCTTGCCCGGTTCGGTCAAGTTGCCGCGGTATTCACGGGCCTGGTCCGGCGACAGGTCATCGACATAGGCCTTGCCAGCCTTGATCAGCTCGACCGCCCAGTCGTGCAATTGATCGAAGTAATTGGAGGCGTAACGCACCTCGCCCGACCACTCAAACCCCAGCCACTTCACATCGCTTTCGATGGCGTCGATGTATTCCTGATCTTCCTTGGCCGGGTTGGTGTCATCGAAACGCAGATGGCAATCACCACCGAACTCTTTGGCCAGGCCAAAATTCACACAGATTGCCTTGGCGTGACCTATATGCAGGTAGCCATTGGGCTCGGGCGGAAAGCGCGTGATAATTTTCGCGTGCTTACCGGCATCCAAGTCGCTCTGGACGATCTGACGGAGAAAGTTTGAAGGCGCAACACTTTGGATTTCAGGCTTGCTCATGGGGTCCTTGATCATGCAGGTGCACAGCCTGGGTAGGCCGACTAAGTCAAAGCGCCTATGATAGCGAACCCGTCAAGCCCCTAACAGCCGCAAAGCCATAAGGCTGAACCGATAGGGCTTGAAAAAATCGGCACAAACACCCATTTACCCGGCACGGCCTCAATTTTGCCCTCCGCACGCAGGGCAAGCGCCAGCCAAATCAGTTAAACACCATCAACCACCCTCATGACGGATTTCAGCATGATCAAATTGCACACCAATCACGGCGTCATCACCCTCAATCTGTTTGCCGACAAAGCCCCGGAGACAGTGGCCAACTTCATCCAGTACGTTAAAGACGGCCACTACGACAACGTGATTTTCCACCGAGTAATCAGCAATTTCATGATCCAGGGCGGCGGGTTTGAGCCAGGCATGAAGCAAAAAGCCACCCGCGCCACGATCAAGAACGAAGCCGACAATGGCCTGTCGAACAAGTCCGGCACTGTTGCCATGGCCCGCACCAACGAGCCGCACTCGGCTTCCGCACAGTTTTTCATCAACGTGAAAGACAACGACTTCCTCGACCACAGCTCCAAGACCGCACAGGGCTGGGGCTACTGCGTGTTCGGCGAAGTGGTTGAAGGTCTGGATGTGGTCGAGAAAATCAAAGCGGTTGCCACAGGCACCAAAGGCGGCCATCAAGACGTGCCGCTGGAAGATGTGATCATCGAGCGCGCCGAGATCGTTGAGTGATCTTACTGATCTCTGATCTGCACCTTGAAGAACAACGCCCGGACATTACCCGGGCGTTTTTACAGTTCTTGCAGCAACGCGCTCATGACTGCGATGCGCTGTACATCCTGGGTGATTTTTTTGAGGTCTGGGTCGGCGACGACGACATGAGCCCTTATCAACAGAGCATTGCGGCGGCGCTGCGCCAACTCAGCGACAGCGGCACGGCTATCTACCTGATGCACGGCAACCGCGACTTTATGCTTGGCCAAGCCTTTTGCCAGCAAGCCGGCTGCACCCTGCTGCGCGATCCATGCCTGGTCAACTTATATGGCGAACGGGTTTTGTTGATGCATGGCGACAGTCTATGCACCAGCGATATCGGCTATATGCGCATGCGTAAACTGCTGCGCAACCCGCTGAGTCTGTGGATCTTGCACCATTTATCCCTGACTAAACGCCGACAGCTGGCGCGCAAACTGCGCAACGAAAGCCAAGTGCACACCAAACAAAAAGCCACCACCATTACCGATGTTACGCTGGCAGAAATCCCGCGAATCATGGCGAGATATGGCGTGCGCACCCTGATCCACGGGCATACCCATAGACCCCAAACTCATGCATTGGAAGTTTCCGGCCAAGCCGCGCAACGCATCGTGCTGGGCGACTGGGATCGGCAAGGCTGGGCCCTGCAAGTCGACGAAAACGGTTACCAGCAAACCCCTTTCACGCTCTAAAAAGGCCGTAGAAACCTGGCAGACTCAGTAGCGAGTCTGCCGCTGCGTGAGCTAAACGGCCGGCACGCCGCTGTGAAAGCGAAACTCAGTGTCCGGTGCTTCGATCAACTCTTGCTCCCCCGCCCTGACCTTCTCTATCACCCGACCGACGTCGGCGGCCTCGCCATACAGATAGGCGAGTTTTAGATATTTTTGAAAGTGCCGAGCTTCGCTCTTCAACAAACCTGCATAGAAAGTCGCCAGCTCATCATCCAGATGCGGCACCAGCGCCTCAAAGCGCTCACAAGAACGCGCCTCAATAAATGCCCCCACCACCAGAGTGTCGACCAGCTTGACTGGCTCGTGACTGCGCACCAATTTGCGCAACCCTGAGGCATAGCGACTGGCCGACAACGGCCGATGAGCGATTTGACGTCGTTTCATCAGACGCTGCACTTGCTCGTAGTGCACCAGCTCTTCACGGGCCAGGCGCGGCATGGCCTCGGTGATCTCGACATGACCACTGTACTTGGCCATCAAACTCAATGCCGTTGAAGCGGCTTTGAATTCACAGTTCTTGTGATCCAGCAGCAAGGTTTCTTGATCCGCCAGCGCCGCCACAACCCAGGCTTGCGGTGTTGGACAGCCTAAAAACTGCTGGATATCTGGAAAATTCATTGCCCATCACTCCCAAACAACCCGCGCCCAGGCTCTTGCCTGTGCGCCGATCGAGATAATCTGCAGATCCGCAGCAACGGCCAACAAGCGTCCGCTAGCCGCAGTCATAAAAGCCAAGCATTATACGGACTTATGCAGCGCTGACGGCGGCCGAGAAACCGCAAGAACTTGATGTGTATCAGGCTTGGCGCAGCAGAAGCTGACTAAAATAATTCAGGTAACAATATTCTCAGGGAGATGATCATGCAGGCTATTCGCAGCATTCTGGTTGTAATCCAACCGCACAAGCCAGATGGCTTGGCCCTCAAGCGCGCCAAGCTGATCGCCGGGGTGACCCAGTCGCATCTGCACCTTCTGGTTTGCGAAAAAAACCATGATCACCAAGCCGATCTCGACGCCCTGGCTGCCGGCCTTAGCGCCGAAGGCTTTAGTGTCAGCACCCAGCAAAGCTGGCTGAACAGCATTCACCAAACTGTTATCGCCGCGCAGCAAGCCGAAGGTTGCGGCCTGATCATCAAACAGCACACCCCTGACAACCCACTAAAAAAACTAATACTGACGCCCGATGACTGGAAGCTGCTGCGCTATTGCCCTGCCCCGGTACTGATGGTCAAGTCGGATCAGCCCTGGACTAACGGCACTGTGCTAGCCGCAGTGGATGCCGGCAATGCCGACGGCGAGCATCGCGTGCTGCACAGCAGCATTATCAGCCATGGGTTTGACATTGCCGAGCTGGCCCAAGGCGTGCTGCACGTGATCAGCGCTTACCCATCCCCCATGCTGTCGGCCGCCGACCCAACTTTCCAGTTAAAGGAAAGCATCGAGGCGCGCTATAAAAACAACTGCCAAGCCTTCCTCAACGAACTGCCCCTCGCCCCCGAGTGCCTGCATGTCGAAGAAGGCCCGGCGGATGTGCTGATTCCCTTCATGGCCAGCAAACTCAATGCCGTGCTCACTGTAATCGGCACAGTGGCCCGCACTGGTATCTCCGGCGCACTGATCGGCAACACCGCCGAAGTGATTCTGGATACGTTGGACAGCGATGTGCTGGTGCTCAAGCCAGATGATGTGATTGACCATTTGGAAGAGCTGGTCGCACAGCACTAAGTCGCACTAAACAAAAAGCCGCTCAAGAGCGGCTTTTTTATTGGGAAAATTCAACTCTCGCGAGACTCAAGCGTCACCTTGCAGGCCTTCACGCAAGAATCGCGGGGCGATATAGCGCTCGTAGTGCGCCTCTGAGAGTAAAAAGAACTCGCGATCAATCGCATCGCGCAACTCGGGCAGCGACCAGCCGCGAAACTCCGGTAACAGCACCAAACCGTAAGCCTCGAGCTGACTGATCACCCGCGCGCCACGCACTATCAACAAATAGGCCCAGCAATAGGGCGACTGCTGGGGCGCAAAACGAATCGCCCGCCGCTCAAGCTGCAGACGCAAGCGTGCAGGATCAAACACCGCGACTTTGCCCTGCATGACCTGCACCAGCAGGACTTCCAGCCGCTGCAACACCGCGCGCTTGGCCTCATCGCCATACAGATTCCAGTTCACCACCTCATGGTGAAAACGCTTACAGCCACGGCAGACTAAATCACCGTAAACAGTGGAACAGAGGCCGACGCAAGGCGTCTTGATAGGTTGAGTGGGCATGGCGAGTCGATACACAGCGAAGAAAAGCGACTGCCATCTTAGCCTTTTGTCTAGACCGGCACCACGCAGGGCTTGGCTTTGCAGCTTAACTTTAGCGCCAACATCCAGTAGAATCGGCGGGCCATTTTAGGCGCCAATGTCCGCTAGAAGCTGTTTTCAAAGCGTCACGAGCACAGACAGAGAGGCGTTGAGCAATTTTTGCGGGTTGCTCAGCAAGGTAAATGGCCAACTCTCTGACCCGCCAGGAATACGTGTTTCAAGGTTGCCGAATTCGTTCACAGCCTTAAACGCAGCCCTCATCAGGCCCTACCAGCGGCGTAAAACTTTGAAAACAGCTTCTAATTTGTTGGAGGCACTGAAACCTTGGTCAAACGGCTCAAAAAGCCGTACGACGCATGGTTCGGTGATTTCTGGATGCGCGTCCCGGACAACCGGCCGGGACCACTGATGAGGGTAATAACCGTGCTCGTAGCCTATCGCAAACATGTTGAAGAGCGTGCCGCTCAGGGCATCGTGCCCCAGCCGCTGAACGCCGAACAAACCGCAGCTCTGGTAGAGCTGCTGAAAAACCCACCGGCTGGCGAAGAAGCCTTCCTGGTTGACCTGATCACCAATCGCGTACCGTCCGGCGTGGATGAAGCGGCTTATGTTAAGGCCGGCTTTCTGTCCGCTGTCGCCAAAGGTGAAGCCGCTACCCCACTGATCAGCAAGCAACGCGCCGTTGAACTGCTGGGCACCATGCAAGGCGGCTACAACATCGCCACCATGGTTGAACTGCTCGACAACGCCGAGCTGGCTGAAGTTGCCGCCGCGCAACTCAAGCACACCCTGCTGATGTTTGACTCGTTCCACGACGTGGCCGAAAAAGCCAAAAACGGCAACGCCAATGCCAAAGCCGTACTGACTTCCTGGGCTGACGGCGAGTGGTTCAAAAACCGCCCAGCCGTGGCTGAAAAAATCTCCCTGACCGTATTCAAGGTCACCGGCGAAACCAACACCGATGACCTGTCGCCAGCGCCAGATGCCTGGTCGCGCCCAGACATCCCGCTGCACGCCCTGGCCATGTTGAAAATGGCCCGCGAAGGCATAGTGCCTGAGCAACAAGGTGCCATTGGCCCGCTCAAGCAAATCGCCGAGATGCGCGCCAAAGGCTTCCCGGTTGCCTACGTCGGTGACGTGGTCGGTACCGGTTCTTCGCGCAAATCCGCCACCAACTCGGTGTTGTGGTTCTTCGGCGACGACATCCCGAACGTACCGAACAAGCGTGCCGGTGGTTTCTGCTTCGGTAGCAAGATCGCGCCAATTTTCTACAACACCATGGAAGACGCCGGCGCCCTGCCGATCGAATTCGATGTGAGCAACATCAATATGGGCGACGTGATTGACGTCTACCCATACGCCGGCAAAGTCTGCAAGCACGGCACCGACGAGGTGATCACCAGCTTCGAACTGAAGACTCCAGTGCTGTTGGACGAAGTTCGTGCCGGTGGCCGTATTCCGTTGATCATCGGCCGCGGTTTGACCGACAAAGCTCGCGCAGAACTCGGCCTGGGTCCAGTTGACCTGTTCAAGAAGCCTGAGCAACCGGCCGAAAGCACCAAGGGTTTCACCCTGGCGCAGAAAATGGTTGGTCGCGCGTGCGGTGTAACTGGCGTACGTCCAGGCACCTACTGCGAGCCGAAGATGACCACCGTCGGCTCCCAGGACACCACAGGTCCGATGACCCGCGACGAGCTGAAAGACCTGGCTTGCCTGGGCTTCTCCGCTGACCTGGTGATGCAGTCGTTCTGCCACACCGCGGCCTATCCAAAGCCGATCGACGTGACCACCCACCACACCCTGCCGGATTTCATCCGCACCCGTGGCGGCGTATCCCTGCGTCCAGGCGACGGCATCATCCACAGCTGGCTGAACCGTATGCTGCTGCCGGACACCGTCGGTACCGGTGGTGACTCGCACACCCGCTTCCCGATCGGCATCTCCTTCCCGGCCGGTTCTGGCCTGGTAGCGTTCGCCGCTGCCACCGGCGTTATGCCACTGGACATGCCGG
>MHZN01000079.1 GCA_001830395.1 Pseudomonadales bacterium RIFCSPLOWO2_12_59_9
CTACCCGGCGCTTCTCACCACCCGACAGCACGCCGATCTTGGCATCCCAGGCCGGCAGACGCAGGGCATCGGCGGCCACTTCCAGCTGACGATCGAGGTTGTGGCCATCGCCCGCTTGCAGAATCGCTTCCAGCTTGCCTTGTTCGGCGGCCAAGGCATCGAAGTCGGCATCCGGTTCGGCGTAGGCGGCGTAGACCTGATCGAGACGCGCTTGGGCATCCTTGATCACGCTGACGGCCTCTTCCACCACTTCACGCACGGTTTTTTCCGGATCGAGCTGCGGCTCTTGCGGCAGGTAACCGATGTTCAGCTCCGGCATCGGCCGCGCCTCGCCATTGAACTCGGTATCGACCCCCGCCATGATTTTCAGCAGGGTGGACTTACCCGAGCCGTTGAGGCCGAGCACGCCGATTTTGGCGCCAGGGAAAAATGACAGGGAGATATTCTTCAGAATTTCCCGCTTCGGCGGCACAACTTTGCCCAGCCGATGCATGGTGTAGACGTATTGAGCCATGGATAAATGTTTGCCCGTGACGAAAGAAATAGGAACGCGCCAAAGGCTGTAAGTCAGTGCGCGCAGCTGTCAAAATTACCGCAATGCTCCGTCTAGGGCAAACCGCCGCAGGCGGTTCATGCCTTTACAGAGCAAACCGCCACAGGCGGTTTATGCCTTTTGCAGAGCAACCGCCGCAGGCGGGTCATGCCTTTACAGAGCAAACCGCCGAAGGCAGTTCATGCCACTGATAGGGCAAACCGTCGCAGAGGGTTCATGCCATCGGCAGGGGTAAACTGTCCTGGGCGGATTAAGCTTTTTTCAGGACAACACTGCCGGCGACGCGACATACACCGGCAAAGGCAAACTTCTGGCAGCGCTCGCACCGTTACTTGAGCAATGCGCCAGAACCGCACTGGCTGGCACTTCGCCACACATCAAGGCATGCTTGGCAGCGCCGCGTTAAGCCGACTATGGTCATCTGTACGCCACCTGCCCATTTCGCTGTTATCGCAGGATCACCGCTCAGTGTTCAAACCCGCCACCTCCAAAATCCCCCGCGTCATCGGCGATCTGTACGCCGCGCCCGCGCGCGGAAAATTTAAAAGCCTGTTGCTGAGCTTACTGTTACTGATGCTGGCACTGATGCTCTGGCAGCTGCGGGCGGAATATCAGCAGCAGCTTGAGCATCAAAAACAACGCAGCTACGCCTACGGCGCGCAAATCACCAGTCAATTAGCGCTGGAGCTGGAGCTCACCGTGCAAGGTGCCCTGGAGTTGCTGCGCCAGCATGCCCTGCGCCCGGCGCCTGGCGAACAAAGTGCCGAACGGCTGAAACTGCTACGGGCGGTCTATCCGAATTTATTGAGTTTGGTCTGGCTCAACCACCAAGGTGGTGTGCTGGCCGACAGCGCCACCGACAGTAAGGATGCCGAGCACCTGGCCAAACTGGTCGGCAAGAGCGCCGGACAGCCGTACTTTATTAGCCGTGGCCCACTGGCCGACAGCCCGCTGTACCTATTGTTGCGCCAACCCAGTGAAGTGCGCCCCGGCGGCTTCTGGGTGGTGCGTTTAGCGCCTATGGGGCTGCAACACTTCGCCCATGAACATCGGCGCTCCGATCAACTCTGGCAGCTCGAAGAAGCCGGCAATCAACGGCTGCTGGCGCGCAACCCGGCCCAGGCCGATGACGCCCGTGTGGCCGCCGCCGAAAGCATTCGCCTGCGCCCCCTGCCGCGCAGTGACTGGCAAGTACGCAGCCTGTTTGAGGCCGACAAAGTCCGCGCGCAAATACTGCCCGGCTTGCTGGGCAAATTTCTGTTGTTTGTCTTTTGTGCCCTGCTGACACTGTTCAGCCTGTATGCGCTGCAGCGCGAACTGCGGCGTTTACGCGACCTCAACAGCGCCTCACAACAACAGCTCAGGCAAGCCGCCACCGCCCTGCAGGCAATTGAAGAACGGGTAATTCTGACCGACCACAACGGCCTGATCAGCTACCTCAACCCGCAAGCCGAGCAACTGCTCGAACAAACCGCCAAACAAGCCCGTGGCCGTCATCTCTACGAGCTGCTGCCCGGCCTCGACCCGCTGCTGCTGCATGTTGCCGCTTTTGGCGACGCCCCGGCAGAGCATGTGCTCGAACTGCACAACCAAGGCCAGCCGCGCCTGTTTAGCGTCACCCGCAGCGAGTTGAACGGGCCACACAACAGTCGGGGCTTTGTCTGGGTAATGCGCGATGTAACGAGCGAGCAGCAAGCACGGCGCAGCCTGGAACTGACCCAGCGGCGCTATCAGGATATTTTTGAAGGCACCGGCACCGGCCTGTGCGTGCTCGACCTCGCCGACCTGCATGCCTACCTGCTCGCCCTTGGCCTGCACGACCTGGAAGGGCTACAGCAGTGGCTCGAGGCCCATCCAAGCAACCACGACGCCTTGCTGCAACGGCTGCGCATCAGTGAAATCAATCAGGTCACTCAGCGGCTGCTCGGCGTTAGCGATACCCAAGCCGCCTGGCAGCTGTTGGTGGGTAACAAGCCGCTCAGCGAGCATGGCGTGCGCCGGCAAATCATCAGTTGCCTGCTCACCGGCCAGCGCCAGCTGGAAGCGGAAAGCCGCATCACCACCGCCCAAGGCCATGTGCGCCACCTCTGGGTGCTGATGCAACTGCCGGAGCTGATCGAGGACTACCACGCCGTAACCCTCAGCATTAACGACATCACCAGCCGCAAACGCATCGAGCTGTCCCTGCTGGAGCGCGAGAACTTCTGGTCGGACGTGGTCAACGCCCTGCCCGACACCCTCTATGTGCACGACATTCCCGGCAAGCGGGTGATGTTCAGCAACAACCACCTCGGCCCGCAACTGGGTTACAGCAAGGAGGAGATGCGCCAGCTGGGTAACAAGCTCTGGGAAAAAATCCTCCATCCCGATGACGAAGAACTCTACGGCCGCATGCGCAGCCTGCAACAAGTGGTGAGTAACGGCCAGTTGCTGCAGTGTCAGCTACGCTGGCGCCATCGCGATGGCAGCTGGCACTGGTTCGAGATCCGCGAGCAGGCCCTGAGCCGCGACGCCGATGGGCGGGTCAGCCGGCTGATCGGCATAGCCAAGGACGTCACCGAGCAGATCGAGGCCAGTGAAACCCTGCGCGAAAGCGAGCGGCGTTATCGCTTGCTGGCGGAGAGCACCAGCGACGTGATTTTCTCCACCGACTCACAGCTGAACCTCAACTACGTCAGCCCCTCGGTCGACAGCGTGCTGGGTTACGACAGCGAATGGGTGATGACCAATACCTTCTTTGCCGCCGCCGCCAGCCGCAGCCAAATGAATGGCATCTACAGCCTGCTCAAACAGCTGCGTCAGGCCCTGCGCGAGCCGCGCTTGATGGCCGAGTTGCGCAGCGAGTTACCGGCGCAGCGGTTCTTGTTCGACGCCTTGCGCGCCGACGGGCGCAAGATCCCGATGGAGCTGTACCTGTCGCTGATGTGGGATGAAAACGGTCATTTTGAAGGCCTGCTCGGGGTCGGCCGCGACATCAGCGAGCAACGTCAGGCCACCAAAGAGCTACGCATGGCGGCCACGGTGTTCGAACACTCCACCGCCGCCATCCTGGTCTCCGACCCGGCCGGTTATATAGTCCAGGTCAACGAAGCCTTCAGCCGGATCAGCGGCTACAGCGCCGCCGAGGTGCTCGACCAACTGCCCAACCGGCTGACCAGCGAGCCGACCAACAGCGAGCGGTTCGTCTTTATTCGCGAGCAACTGCAGCATCAGCACAGCTGGGAAGGCGAGGTGCGGCTCAAGCGTAAAGACGGCGATGATTATCCGGCCTGGGTCGGCATCACCGCGGTGATGGACGATGAGGGCGACCTGGTCAGCTATGTGGCGTTTTTCAGCGACATCAGCGAGCGCAAGGCCAGCGAGCAGCGCATCCACCGCCTGGCCTACTACGACGCCCTGACCAAGCTGCCCAACCGCACGCTGTTCCAGGACCGCCTGCACAACGCCTTGCAGCACGGCGAGCGGCACAACGAGTGGGTCGCCCTGATGTTCCTCGACCTCGACCGTTTCAAGCCGATCAACGACTCCCTCGGCCACGCCGCCGGCGACCGTATGCTCAAGGAGGTGGCGGTGCGCCTGGCCGCCTGCGTCGACGGCGACGACACGGTGGCGCGCATGGGCGGCGACGAATTCACCCTGCTGCTGCAGTCCCAGGTCAACCGCGAGGCGGCCCTGAAGCGCGCCATCCATGTCGGCGAACAGATTCTCGCCAGCCTGGCGCAACCCTTTATCCTCGAAGGCCGCGAGTTCTTCGTCAGCGCCAGTATCGGCATCGCCTTGAGCCCCCAGGACGGCAACGAGCTGAGCCAGCTGATGAAGAACGCCGACACCGCCATGTACCACGCCAAGGAACGCGGCAAGAACAACTTCCAGTTCTACCAGGCCGACATGAACGCCAGCGCCCTGGAACGCCTGGAGCTGGAGAGCGACCTGCGCCACGCCCTCGAGCAAGGCGAGTTCAAGCTGTATTACCAGCCGCAATTCTCCGGCGACGGCAAACGCCTGACCGGCGCCGAGGCCCTGCTGCGCTGGCACCACCCGCAGCGCGGCCAGGTGCCGCCGAACGACTTTATTCCGGTGCTGGAAGAGCTGGGCCTGGTGGTACAGGTCGGCGACTGGGTGCTGCGCGAGTCCTGCCGCCAGCTCAGCGAATGGCACCAGGCCAAGGTGCGGGTGCCGAAGATCTCGGTCAACCTGTCGGCCCGGCAATTCGCCGAGGGCGACCTGGACCGGCGCATCGCCGGCATCATCCAGGACAGCGGCATCCCCCCCGCCTGCCTGGAACTGGAGCTGACCGAAAGCATCCTGATGGAAGACGTGGCCAATGCCATGCAGACCCTGGCCGGCCTCAAGCGCCTGGGGGTGTGCATCGCCATCGACGACTTCGGCACCGGCTACTCCTCGCTCAACTACCTCAAGCAGTTCCCCATCGATGTACTGAAGATCGACCGCAGCTTCGTCGACGGCCTGCCCCATGGCGAACAGGACGGCCAGATCGCCCGCGCCATCATCGCCATGGCCCACAGCCTGAACCTCACGGTGATCGCCGAAGGGGTGGAAACCCTGGCCCAGCTGGACTTCCTGCGCGGCCACGACTGCGACGAAGTGCAGGGCTTCCTGCTCGGCCGACCGATGCCCGCCCAGCAGTTCACCGCGCTGTTCAGCGGCACCGCGCTATTTATGCTCAGCTAAGACGCAATGGGTAGGATGGGTTAGCCGCCGAGGCGATGTACGGCAAGACCGCATTTTCTGCGCCGCTAACCCAACCTACGCACAACCCAACGCCCCGCCCATGAGCCCCGCTTGTCCAGCAGATGATCAAGCTTCATATGCCTGTTCGCGCCGGATGGGGTAGAATTCGCCCCTTCTTTCCACCGCCCAGCTGATTTTCTCAGGGGATTGCCATGTTCAGCCGTGATTTGAATCTTGCCCGTTTTGACGCCGATTTGTTTGCCGCGATGGAGCAAGAAGCCCAACGCCAGGAAGAGCATATCGAGCTGATCGCCTCGGAAAACTACTGCAGCCCGGCGGTGATGGAAGCCCAGGGTTCGGTACTGACCAACAAGTACGCCGAAGGCTATCCGGGCAAGCGTTACTACGGTGGCTGCGAGTACGTCGATGTGGTCGAGCAGCTGGCCATCGACCGCGCCAAGCAGCTGTTCGGCGCCGACTACGCCAACGTCCAGCCGCACTCCGGCAGCCAGGCCAACGCCGCCGTGTATATGGCCCTGCTGAACCCGGGCGACTGCGTGCTGGGCATGAGCCTGGCCCACGGCGGCCACCTGACCCACGGCGCCAGCGTCAGCTTCTCCGGCAAGATCTACAACGCCGTGCAGTACGGCATCGACAACGTTACCGGCCTGATCGACTACGACGAAGTCGAGCGCCTGGCCGTGGAGCATAAGCCGAAGATGATCATCGCCGGCTTCTCCGCCTATTCGCAGGTGCTGGACTTCGCCCGTTTCCGCGCCATCGCCGACAAGGTTGGCGCCTATCTGTTCGTCGATATGGCGCATGTCGCCGGTCTGGTCGCCGCGGGTGTATACCCCAACCCGGTGCCGTTCGCCGACGTGGTCACCACCACCACTCACAAGACCCTGCGCGGCCCGCGCGGCGGCCTGATCCTGGCCCGCGCCAACGAAGCGCTGGAGAAGAAATTCAACTCCGCGGTCTTCCCCGGCGGCCAAGGCGGCCCGCTGGAGCATGTGATCGCCGCCAAGGCGGTGTGCTTCAAGGAAGCCCTGCAGCCCGAGTTCAAGGCCTACCAGCAGCAAGTGATCAAGAACGCCCAAAGCATGGCCCAGGTATTTATCGACAACGGCTATGACGTGGTTTCCGGCGGCACCGAGAACCACCTGTTCCTGCTGTCCCTGATCAAGCAGGACATCACCGGTAAGGACGCCGACGCCGCCCTGGGTCGCGCCTTTATCACGGTGAACAAGAACAGCGTGCCGAACGACCCGCGCTCGCCGTTCGTCACCTCGGGCCTGCGCATCGGCACCCCGGCCGTGACCACCCGCGGCTTCCAGGAAG
>MHZN01000080.1:0-5285 GCA_001830395.1 Pseudomonadales bacterium RIFCSPLOWO2_12_59_9
AAGGCATCCGGCACCCGTTGTTTGGCCTGCACGGCCAGATGCACCAGCAGCAGATCGCCGCTAACGAGATTACTTAGGTCCAGCGGCTTGCCATCCATACCCAGGTACTCGCGGCTGATGCTGAGGTTCTCACCGCCCACCGCTGGCGCCTGCACCGGGTAGCCAGAGATAGTCAGTTGCTGAAACAGGTTGTCCTCGCCCAGGTTGCGCAGGGTGAGCGGTTCGACCAAGGCGGCGTCATCCAGCTTGACCCCGCTGTCTGCGTTACTCAGCTGACGCACAGTGCCGGCCAGTGACAGCTCGGCGTGCCAGTCGCGCTCGGGTTTCAGCAGCAAGCCGCGACCGGCCAGGAACAGCGCGTTGCGCTCCTGGGTCGACAAGTACGGCCGGCTGGCCAACTCATCACTGAGGCTGAACAGTCGTTCATCGCGACGCGCCGGCAGCAAGTCATGCTCTTGCAGCAAGGCCAGAATCAGCGCCTCATCGCGCAGCACGCTGCCGTAGTCGTGGTACCACTGATCGTCGTCACGCTTGATCGCCAGACCGGCATTCAAGGCATCGTCGGCCCGTGGCTGGTCGCCCATTTTCTGCAGCGCTACCGCCAGCTGCACCAGGGGCAAACCGGAGCGGGCATCGCTGCGCCGCTCATACAGGCTGCGCAAGGCACCGAGTGGCGCCTGTTGGCTGCGAGCCAACACATAACCGGCGTAAGCCTGCACGGCGAAGCGGGTTTGCTCGGCGTTGCTGCTGTAAGCGTCGTCGATCAGGTTGCGCTCTTGCAGGTAACGCAGCAGCCGCTCGTTGGCTTTTTTCAGCGCCTCGGCCGGCACGCCAAAGCCCTGCTCACGGGCCCGCAATAGGAAGTCGGTGACGTAGGCAGTCAGCCAGTATTCCTCATCGCTGTCGGCGCCCCACAGGCCGAAGCTACCGTTGTAGCGCTGCATGCTCAGCAGCCGCTCGATGCCCAGTTCGATCGACTTGCGCCGCTGCTCCGCCGGCTCACCTTCTATCCCTAAGCGTTTGAGGCTGGCGGCATCGGCATACAGCGAGGGATAGAGGCCGCTGGTGGTCTGCTCCAGGCAACCATAGGGGTAAGCCTTGAGCGCGCGAATCTGCTCGGCCAGGTTCAACGGCGGTTTGCTCGACAGCGCCAGCAAGGCTTCTCGACCGGCCACTTCGAACTGCTCGAGAGTGCCCGCCGGTAAGCTCCAGCTGTCGCCCTTGAGCACCGATCGGAAGCTCTGCAGCTTGGCGGGATAGGCCGGGCGCACGCCAATGGTCCATTCACGACTGAGCGGCGGCAGGTTCTCCCCCGGCAACTCCAGGCCATTGACGCGGACCTTGAGTGTGCCCTGGCCATAGCCGCCCAGGGCGCGCACCGGAATTTTCAAGGTACTGCGCTGCCCTGGCGCCAACAGCAGCGGCGCCACCTGCTCACCTGGGGTTTGCGCCAGGCTCAGCTGGCCTTCGGCCGTGAGCTGCACATCGAGGCGCTGCTCGCGGCCCGACAGGTTGCTGACATCCAGCGCCAGGCTGGTCTCGTCGCCACCGGCCAAAAAGCGTGGCGCCGCCAGCTCAACCACCAGAGGCGCGGCCACCAGCGTCTTGCCCTCGGCCATGGCGTAGCTGTCGTCGCTCCAGGCTTGCGCCATCAGTCGCAGCTCGCCGTTGAAGTCGGGGATGTTCAGGCTGACTTCGCCTTCGCCCTGTTCGTTCAAACTCAGCGGCGCGCTCTGCAACGCGACTATCAGCACGCTGGTGTCCGGCCGCTTGCCGCCCCCGGCCAACGCCGCGTCACCACCGAACGCCAGCTTGGCCATGCGCCCGGTACCAGCCTCGATCAGCTGTCCATAAACATCCAGCTGGTCGGCGCCATAGGCCTTGCGGCCAAAGAACGCGGCGAACGGATCAGGGGTGGCGTACTCGGTAATATTTAAAATCCCCACGTCCACCGCCGCCAGCAGCACCCGCACCTGCTTAGGCGTGGAGCCGTCGGCGTTCAGGGCTTTGACCTTGACCGTCAGCGGCTGATTGGGGCGGATTTTCTCTGCGGCACTGAGACTCAGCGCCAGCTTGTGCGGCGCTCGCTCCAGCGGTAGATGCAGCAACCCCACCGCCCGTTTCGGGGTGACATTGGCCTTGCGCTCACCGGGACGAATCACCAGGGCGCTGACATACAGGTCATGCCGCGCCCAGTCTTTGGCGATGGGAATCTCGAAAGTTTTGCCCTCGGCCGGCACCGTTATCTCTTGCCACCAGAGCGGGCCGTCGGCCGACTCCACCAGCAAATAACCGCTGCCGGCAGCCGGTGGCGTGACCGTGACAGTGGCGGTGTCGCCATTGGCGTAAGCCGGTTTATCCAGCGCCAGTTTGATTTGATCGGGGCGCACCGCGCCGCCTTCGGTGTTGTCCTGCCAGCTGTAGCCGGCCCAGAAGCGCAGGCTGCTGAGCATCCCGGTAGTCGGGTCTTCCACCTCGACCCGGTACGGGCCCCACTCCACCGGGAAGCTGATTTTGGCGGTGCCGCCCTTGGCCACGGCGACGCTTTGTTCGCTGAGGTTCAGGTACTTCTCGTTGAAGTGATAACTCCAGCCGTCGTTGCTGGAGAAGTTCCAGTAGTAGTCGCGGCGCTCGCGGATCAGCCGCACTCTTAATTGCTCGGCCGCCAACTTGTTGCCTTGCGGATCGGCCAGCAATAGCTCGAATTCGGCCAAGCCGTTGCTGTCGATTTCTTCCCCATCAAACAAAGCGCGCAACCCCGGCAACTGTGCGGCTGGCCACACCGGCTGGACGATACGCCGGGTGATTGGCCGCCCGCCAGACTCCTGCAAACTGGCCTGAACTATCAGCTTGAGCGGCGACTTGACCTCGCTCCATTGGCTTTCGATATTCAGCGTGGCCTGGCCCTCGGCGTCCAGCACGGCCTCGTCCAGATCCAGGTCCTGGCTCAACTCTTCTTCATTGATGGAGCCAAACTGATAGCCCGGCAAGCTGGCCACCGCTTCGCGCAGCGGCCGCACATAGAGCTGGCCACTGAGGCGATTGCCGGCCGCCGGCGCGCCGTACAGATAGCGTCCCTTGACCTCGAACTCGGCACTCTCTTGTGGAGTAAAGGGTGTGTCGCGGCCTTTCAACTCCAGCGCCAGACGCTCGGGCAAGAAGTCTTCGACCTGAAACTCGTACAGCTGTGGCTTGCCATTGCCCAGGTCAAAGACCAACTGCCAGCGGCCGGTAGGCGCTTCGCTGGCGATCGCCAACTGGTATTGATAGAGCCCGCTGTTGTCGGCCTGCCAGACGAACTTGCGGCTGACTTGCTCATCCGGGCGACGCACCTCGACGTTGACCGGCTGATTCTTCACCGCGTGGCCATCGGCATCGCGCAACAAGGCATTGAGCAACACGGTTTCGCCGGGGCGATACAGGTCGCGCGGGCCAAACACGAAAAACTGCTGGGGCTGCGACTGCGGCCCGGCGATATCGAACTCGGCCAGGTCCAGCGCCGCACCATTCAGCCGCAGCAAGCTGGTTTGCGCGCCCTGTTGAGCCAGCAACACTTCGGCCTTGGCCGGTAACGCCAGTTCGGCGTGCCCGGCGCTGTCGGTCTGGCCCTCGACCAGCAACCGGCCTTCACCGTCGAGCAGTTGCAACTGCACCTTGGCCAGGGCCTTGCCGCCTTCCAGCGCCTGGGTGAATACGTCCAGACGCTGCTGATAGCGGTGCGCCGACAGGCCGATGTCGCTCAGGGTGAACAGCGTCGCCGGGGTCGAGTAGTTGTAGCTGCCCGCTTGACGCATTACCGCCAGGTACACGCCGGGTTGCTTGAAAGGTTCCAGGCCGGTGATCGGCAGCAGCAGTGTTTCCCGGGTATTGCGCGCCGGATTCAAATCGAAACGGCCGCCGTAGACCAGATCAGCCATCGGCAGCAATTCGTCGGCCACGTAGTATTCCAGGCTGGTGCGCCGCTCCCACTGGCTGAGAAAAGCCGGCAGCGCCTGGGGCTTGATGCGGAAGAACTCGACGTTGACCTTGTCGACATTCAGAGCGATCACCGGCAGGCCTTCGGCCAGACGGGTCGGCAGCAGCGAACCGCGGCTGGCGAAACCGACGCTGGCTTGCAGATCGCGGGTTTCCAGTTGGCTGATGTGCTCCTTGGCCAGGGTCGCAGCATTCACCCCGCGCAGCCCGGCATCCACGGTCAGCACCAGTTTGCGTTGCGGTTCGAGATGGCGCAGACGCAGCTCCATCAGGTTATCCGCCAGCTCCCAGGCGCCATCGACCTTGCCACTTTTACTGTCGACCAGATGCAGCTTGCCGGCAAAGTCCTGCTCGGGGTCCAGCGGCACGCCGAAGGTCACCGACAGCGCACTGGCGCCATCCAGTTGCACCTCGGACACATCCACCACCTCCAGCGGTTTGCCGGCGTAGCGTTGGGCCAGGGCGTCGAGATTCTGTTGCTGGCTGACCGGCGCAGCCGTCTGCGGCACGGGCGCGGCAATCTGGTCGGGGGTGGAGGAGTCACAAGCACTGAGCAGGCTCAACAGCAGAGCCAGAAGCAATCCATTCTTCGCCATTGCGGCATCTCACAGAGGGGGACGGTGGGCCAACACTATAGCCGAGGCGCGCCTTGCGCTGGCAGTCGCCCATAGGCAAACAGCGACTCGCGCACAACCCGCTTGCCGACCACACACTTTGTAGGAGGGGCTTTAGCCGCGACCCGCGCAGTCAAGCCGCCGATCGATCCAGGCCGCGTATAAAACTCAGGCTCAGTCGCGGCTAAAGCCCCTCATACAAAAGCACTGCTTGCAGGTCAATTGGCGTTTATCCAGATCACCCCAGATGACCTATAGTGCCGCGCTGTTCTGGAGTCTTTGTATGTCCTGGTTACCCGATGCCTGGCGGCACCGCCCCACTCAACACAAGGTCTGGGCGCTGGCCGCGCCCATGCTGCTGTGCAACCTCTCGGTGCCGCTGGTGACCCTGGTGGACAGCGCCGTTGTCGGCCATTTGCCCGAGGCCCAGCAACTGGCGGCGGTGGCGATTGGCGGCAGCCTTTATGGTTTGCTGGTCGGCCTGATGGGCTTTTTACGGATGGGCACCAGCGGCTTTAGCTCCCAAGCCTGCGGCCGTGGCGACGGCGCGCAGCTGCGGCAAACCCTGTTGCAAGGGCTGCTGCTGGCCCTCGGCTGGGCGCTGCTGCTGGGGCTGCTGAGCCTGCCATTCAGCGACCTGGCGCTGAGCTTGATGCAGCCCTCGGCGCAACTGGATGAACTGGCCCGCAGCTACTT
>MHZN01000080.1:5314-6574 GCA_001830395.1 Pseudomonadales bacterium RIFCSPLOWO2_12_59_9
CGCTGGCCAATTACGCCCTGATTGGCTGGCTGTTGGGCACCCAGAATGCGCGGGCGCCACTGCTGATGATGTTGGCGACCAACCTGCTGAACGCGCTGCTGTCGATCGTCTTCGTGCTGGGCTTCGACTGGGGCGTGGCCGGCGCCGCACAAGCCGCGGTAGTCGCCGAATACAGCGGCCTGCTGCTCGGGCTCTGGCTGACGCGGCGCGCGCTGCGACAATTTCCCGGCCATGCCAACTGGCGCGCCTTGCGCCACTGGCTGAACTGGCGGCCGCTGCTGGCGCTGAATCGGGACATTTTAATCCGCACCCTGGCGCTGCACCTGGTGTTCTTTTTGCTCACCGTGCAAGGCACGCGCCTGGGCGCCAGCACAGTGGCCGCCAATGCCTTGCTGATCAACGGACTGATGCTCAGCGCCTTTGCCCTGGACGGTTTAGCCAATGCTGTCGAGGCGCTGTGCGGCCACGCCATCGGCGCCCGCGACGGCCTGGCGCTGCGGCGCACCCTGGTGGTCGCCGGCGGCTGGTCGGTACTGCTGAGTTTGGTGTTTGCCCTGGCACTGCTGCTAGGCGGCCAGCTGTTTATTAACTTGCAAAGCGACATCCCCAGCGTGCGCGCCGTGGCCTACAGCTATGTGCCCTACCTGGCCGCGCTGCCGCTGCTGTCGGTGTGGAGCTACCTGCTCGACGGCTTGTTTATCGGCGCCACCCGCGCCCGGGAAATGCGCGACGCCATGCTATTGGCCGTGGGCCTGAGCCTGCCGCTGGCCTGGCTACTTAGAGATCTGGGCAACCATGGCCTGTGGCTGGCGTTGCTGGCCTTTATGCTGCTGCGCAGCTTGACCCTGGCCGGTTTTGCCTGGCGCTTGACCCGTGCTAAGGCCTGGTTGACAGCTCGCTGCGGGTTGCCTGCGCCGCCATGTCCAAGCCGCGCTTGACCTTGCCACCATGGCAAGCCTGACCCTAAACGCCTGCCGCTCAGCCTCTGGAGAAACTCGATGATACGTCGCACCTTCCTGACCCATGCCCTCGGCGTCGGTGGCCTGGCGCTGCTGCCCGGTGAATTCAAGGGCGAGCTGATTGCCGCGCCGACCCAGGTCGAACTGCTGGCCGGTCAGCCAACCACCTTTTGGGCTTACAACGCCAGCCTGCCCGGCCCGCTGATCGAGGTGCGGGAAGGCGACCGGGTGCAGATCCGCTTTATCAACCAGCTCAGCCAACCCAGCACTATTCACTGGCACGGCCTGCCGGTGCCGCCCG
>MHZN01000080.1:6618-15157 GCA_001830395.1 Pseudomonadales bacterium RIFCSPLOWO2_12_59_9
CGAGCAAGACGGCAATCCCCATGACCCGGTGCCGCCGGGTGGCGAGCGCACCTACAGCTTCAACCTGCCTAAAGGCTGCGCCGGCACTTACTGGTATCACCCGCACCCCCACGGCCATACCGCCGAACAGGTGTTTCGCGGCCTTGCCGGCGCCTTTATCGTGCGCGCCGCCGATGATCCGCTGGCACACATTAGTGAACGGCACCTGCTGATCTCCGACCTGAAACTGAATACCGACGGCAGCATCCCAGACAACGACGGCAACGACTGGATGAACGGCCGCGAAGGCCAATTCGTGCTGATCAACGGCCAGCATCAGCCGCAGATTCAACTGCAAGGCCCGGAGCGCTGGCGCATCTGGAATGCCTGTAGCGCCCGCTACCTAAAACTTAATCTGGGCGGCCACAGCTTCAGCCTGGTCGGCACCGATGGCGGGCTGATCGAGCAAGCGCAAACGCTGACAGAAATTCTGCTCGCCCCAGCCGAGCGCATCGAAATCATCGTCCAGCCCGCCGCACAGAACCGCAACGTAGCCCTGAACGCGCAGATCTATGACCGCAACAAAATGGGCAACGTGGCCGCCGAAAACGTCATCAGCCTGGCCCAAATCAGCCTGGCCAGCGGCCAGCCCGCCAAGCTGCCGGCTCGACTGCGCAGCATTGCCGATCTCGGCCCGACCAGCGCACAGAAACGCGTGGTGTTCAGCGAGAACATGCGCATGGACAACGGCCAGCATCAGATGGATTTTCTGGTCAACGGCAAAGCCTTCGACATGCAACGCGTCGACCTCACCAGCAAACTGGGCGAAGTGGAGTTGTGGGAGATCAGCAACGACTCGCACATGGATCACCCTTTCCATATCCACGGCTGCCAGTTTCAGCTCATCGAACATGAGCTCAACGGGGTGAAAACCCCGGCGCCTTATCGGGCCTGGAAAGACACGGTAAATCTGCGCCCTAAGGAAACCGTCCGGGTAAAAATGGCCCAACCTTTCAAGGGCCTGCGGATGTTGCATTGCCACATTCTCGAGCACGAGAACCAGGGAATGATGGCGACGCTTGAGGTGATCTGAGGGCGGTCCCGCACATAAAAAACCCGACGCTAAGTCGGGTTTTTTATTCAGGCTGAAAGGCCTTAGCTCGACAAATAGGACGAGCGGGTCAGACCCAGGCGCAGGGCGTCCAGGAACTGGGTGCGGTCGCGGTCGCTGAGTTTGGCGCTGGCGACTTTGTCGCGGTAGTGGGTCATCAACTCTTCCGGCGACAGGTGCACGTAGCGCAGCATGTCTTCGATGGTGTCGTGGGTTTCGATGCCACCATGATCGACGCTGCCGTCGCTGTTCTGGTAGATGTTGACCGAGTCGGTGTCGCCGAACAGGTTATGCATGTCGCCGAGAATTTCCTGATAGGCGCCAACCAGGAAGATGCCCAGCAGGTAGTCCTCGCCCTCGCGCACTTCGTGCACCGGCAGGCTGGTTTCGATGCTTTGCTCGTCGACGTATTGCTTGATCTTGCCGTCCGAGTCGCAGGTCAGGTCCTGCAGCACGGCGCGCCGTAGCGGCTCTTCATCGAGGCGGTGCAGCGGCAGAATCGGCAGCACCTGGCCAATCGCCCAGGTGTCCGGCAGGCTCTGGAACACCGAGAAGTTGCAGATGTATTTGTCGGCGAGCTTGTCGTTCAGCTCGTCCAGCACCTGGCGATGGGAGCGCTGGCGGGCTTTCAGCGAGTTGTGCAAACGCCGGCACACGGCGAAGTAGCACTGCTCGGCCAGGGCTTTTTCGCTCAGGCTGAGCTTGCCATCGGCGTACTGGCTGGCCACGTCGCTCATGTAGTGGGTGGCGCGCCAGTAGGTTTCGGTGACCATCTCGATGTCGGTGGGGCCGAGCAACTCCACCAGCCACCGCACGGTCTCGGGCAGGCGGGTGATGTCTTCGATTTTCGGTATTTCGTCGTTGTGTTTCTCCACATCGGTGACCTGCACCACCAGCATGGCGTGGTGGGCGGTCAGCGAGCGGCCGCTCTCGGAGAAGATGTGCGGGTGCGGCAACTCTTGCGCATCGCAGAACTCCTTGAGCATGCCGACCACCACACCGGCATAGTCGTCCATGTCGTAGTTGATCGAGCTGGCGTTGCGCGAGTGGGTGCCGTCGTAATCGACACCGAGGCCGCCACCCACGTCGATGTGATCGACCGGCAAGCCGAGGCTGCGCAGTTCGCCGTAGTAACGAATCGCCTCTTTGAAACCGTGCTGGTAGTCGGCCAGGTTGGCGATCTGCGAGCCCATATGAAAGTGCAGCAGGCGGATGCCTTGATCCAGCCCGGCGGCACGGAAGCGCTCAACCACCGAGAGCAACTGCGCCGCCGACAGGCCGAACTTGGACTTCTCGCCGCCGGTGTCGGCCCACTTGCTGGAGGCCAGGGACGACAGGCGCACGCGCAGGCCGATCTGCGGGGCGACCTTAAGCTCCGCGGCTTCGTCGATCACCAGCTGCACTTCGGACTCTTTCTCGATGACGATAAACACGTTGTGGCCGAGCTTCTGGCCTATCAGCGCCAGGCGAATAAATTCGCGGTCCTTGTAACCGTTGCAGACGATGGTGCCGCCTTTCGGCGCCAGCGCCAGCGCCAGCACCGCCAGCAACTCGGGCTTGGAGCCGGCTTCCAGACCGATGGAGACGTTCTGGGTGGCGATGATGCTCTCGATCACCGCCTCCTGCTGGTTGACCTTGATCGGGTACAGGGCGGTGTAACGGCTCTGGTAATCGAGCCGGGCAATGTTGCTGTCGAAGGCGCCGGTGAGCTGGCGCACGCGGTCTTGCAAGATGTCCGGGAAGCGCACCAGCAACGGCAGCGACAGGCCGCTTTTGCGCAGCTCGGCGACCTGCTCGTAGAGGTCGATCGGCGCGCTCTGCGGCCCGTTCGGGCGCACTTCAACGCGCCCCGCGTCGCTGATGGCGAAGTAGCCGGCGCCCCAATTGCGAATGCCATACACGCTGCGGCTGTCCGCTGCGGTCCATTGGCTGCCGTCATCTTTGCGTGTGCGTCGTACGGGCATTGAGATATTCCTGTGAAAATAAGGGCGGACATACCCGCAAAAAGCGTAGCGGGTGAACGTGACGGGCAATGACGGAGAGACCCACCGAGAACAAAAAAGTTTAGCCGGCGCGGGATTAACCGCCGGACTTCTTGGCCTTGAAACCGCGGGCAGCCAGCTCGCTCAGCAGTAACTCGACGTGATCGCCCTGAATCTCGATCACCCGCTCCTTGAGGGAGCCACCGCAGCCGCAGCGCTTTTTCAAGGCGGTGGCCAGCGCGGTTAAGTCATCCAAGGCCAGCGGCACGCCGCTGATGGTGGTCACGGTTTTGCCGCCCCGGCCTTTGCTTTCGCGGCGCACGCGAGCGATGCCGTCACCCTCTGGAATCTGGTTTTGTTTGCAGGTACAGGCGTCCACCGGCTGATTGCAGTCTGGGCAATGCCGGCCGCTGTCGGTGGAATACACCAGGCCACCAAGGGCGGCAAAGGAAGAGCTTTTCTTGAGCACCAGGGCGGTCCTCGCAGGGCTAGAAAATCGGTGAGCCATAGGTGAGTAAAGGCTCGAGGGCGCGCAGTGTAACGGCAAAAAAGCCCCTTGCTAATAGCCCTATTGCGCCATTAACCGCAGGATTAGCGACCTTTGCTCGGGCGCGTGCAGCATCTTGCACGAAGCCGTGCAGTAATCCGCCACAGGCTTCATTTAACAGGCTGTTGAAAAACTACTGCGCTCGGCTATACGGCGTTGAAATCAGCCTCAAAATGCTCATGTACTACTCGTACACTGCGCTTTTTCGGCTGATTTCGCCTTGCCTAGCCGTCGCTCGCAACATTTTTCAACGACCTGTTAGGCGGCCGATTGGCCAGGTAACGTTGCAGCGCCAGCAGCGAGTCCGGGCAATAGAGTTTGTGCGCCACCTCGCTCAGCGCCGCCTCGATGCTGATAAAGCGCGCCTCCAGCACCTCTTCCGGCTGCAGGCGTAGCGGCTCATCGCAGACGGCGGAAAACGCCGTGCACCAAAGCCGGCTTTCCGGCGCGTCGTAGAAGAAATGCGCGTGCTCGATCAGTGGCACGCCGGCCACTCCCAGTTCCTCTGCCAACTCGCGGGCGGCGGACTCGGCGTAGCTTTCTCCCTCTTGCACCATGCCGCCGGCGGCCACGTCCCAGTAACCGGGGTACAGCGCCTTGCTCAGGGTGCGGCGGTGCACGCAGATTTCGCCGGCACTATTGAACAGCAGGATGTAACTGCCACGGCCAATCAGGCCGCGTTGGCGTAACTCCAGCCGCGAGACGCCGCCCAGCGGACTGTCGGCCTCGTCGACCCAGGCCACCCGTTCGGCATCCGAGGCGGCGCGATGGGCCGCCTCTTGCGCGGAGATCGACACCTCTTAACCCTGAGTCAGCAACGTGCGCAGGTCGATGATCGCGGCGTTGGCCCGGGAGATGTAGTTGGCCATCACCAGCGAATGGTTGGCCAGCACCCCGTAACCGCTGCCATTGAGAATCATCGGGCTCCAGAGGGGTTCTTGCGCCGCCTCCAGCTCGCGGATGATCTGCCGCACGCTGACGGTGGCGTTTTTCTTCGCCAGTACATCGGCAAAGTCCACCTCGATGGCGCGCAGCAGATGGGACAAGGCCCAGGCCTGACCGCGGGCCTCGTAGAAGACATTGTCGATTTGCAGCCAAGGGGTTTTCACCACCTCCTCACTGAGTTGCGGCGCCTCACCGACGGCCACCACTGCCGCGCCTTTCAGATCGGTATTCAGGCGCACCCGGCCAACGCTGGCCGACAAACGTTGCGACAAGGAACCCAACCGGGTGGCCACATCGCCCAGCCAGTTATTCAGGTTATCGGCGCGGGTATAGAACTGCGCATTCGGCTGGCTAGGGTCGGACAAGCGCACCAGGTAGCGATCCAGCGACTTAATGCCTTCGCGGTATTCCTGCTCGGTGGCCGGCAGAGCCCAGCTCTTGTTGTCGAAGTTAAAGCGTGGCTCGGCCTTGGCCAAGTCCGGGTCTTCGGTGGATTGCGACTGTGAGCGGGCAAAGTCCTTGCGCAAAGCCCGCGACATATCGCGCACCTGCACCACTACGCCGTACTCCCAGCTGGGCATATTGTCGAGCCACAGACCCGGCGGGGCGAGGTCGTTAGACAAGTAGCCGCCATCTTTGTCGAGCAGGGTCGAGGCCACGGCTTTTAGCGTTTCCACCGTGGTGTAGCCACTGACCAGCGCCCGCTGCGCGCGCTCGGCCGCCGCTTGCGCCTGCTGCTGCACCGGGAAAATCCCCGGTTCCTGGCTCCAGTACCAGCCCACCACGCCGGCCACCAACAGGTACAAACCAAGCAAGCCACCCAAGGCGCGACTTAGCCAGAGCCCACCGAAGTAGCTGCGTACATCATCGACCGAGTCATCGACCCTATCGAGCAACTCGGTTTTGCGGTTCTTCCAGTCCAGCATGGCGAAGTCCTTCATTGACGAAATGAAACAGTCTGAGGCGACTCTAGTTGAGACTTAGCCGCGCTCGCGTACCCGGCACTATAAGGGATGCGCGAACCGTTGCGCAGCGCGTCACGGCAAACTTAGTGCGGGTGGCGCAGACTGAACCAGTGGAACTAGTTGATCAAAAAGTAGACAAATGGATGACGCCAATTGACCGACGGTGCCAATTGCTGAATCATCCACTGCTAGCATAGCGCCATCATCTGTCCCGCCAACCGCAACAGCCAAACGCAAGCAGGCCATGCTCGAGCCAGAAGATCCCAGCAGCGACCGCCTTAAGCATCACTTTGCCCGGCGCGTTATCCACCAAGCGAGGCTGACCCTTGAGGTGTGGCAACGCCTGCAATGCGGCGCCTGGAATGCCACCGAGATGGCCGAGCTGGTCGAGAGCAATTTGCTGCTGCTGCGCTACGCCCAACGCTTTGAGCAAACCGAGCACAGCCAGCTGGCCGAAGGAATCAATAACTGCCTGACGGCGGTGAGCGAGAATAACGGCCGACTCAACAGCGAGCTGATCAGCGAACTCAACCGGCTGATGCAACGCCTGTCGCGCACCGGCCTGCGGCACAATGACCAGCTTGAGCAAATCCTGCTGCCGGCCCTGCGCAAACCTATCTATATCGCCCTGCAAGACCATCAGCAGGCCGAACGCCTGAGCCTGCAATTGCAATCCTTTGGCCTGCTGACCCAAGCCCTGGACACCGCCAACGGTTTTCGCGCGGCCATGGCCGAACGCCACCCGGCGGCGATCATTATCGACATCAACTTTGCAGGCCTTGGCTGCGGGCTGCGCCTGGCCGAAGAGGTGCAAAACGGTCGCAGCGAGAAGCTTCCATTGCTGTTTTTCAGCCAGGAAGACACCGATACCGCCACCCGTCTGAGCGCCGTACGGGCCGGCGGCCAGGCGTTTTTTATCGGCACCCTGGAGGCCTCCAACCTGCTGGAGCGCATCGAGCAGCTGACCCACGCCGGCCAGTATCAGCCGTATAAGGTGCTGATCGTCGACGACTCGCGCGCCCAAGCCACCTACACCGAGCGCACCCTCAACAGCGCCGGCATCCTGACCCGCACGTTGACCGAGCCGGCCCGGGCGATGAGCGAACTGGCCGAATTTCAGCCCGACCTGATCATCCTCGACATGTACATGCCCGACTGCAGCGGCACCGAACTGGCCAAGGTGATCCGCCATAACGACCGCTACGTCAGCGTGCCGATTATTTACCTGTCCGCCGAAGACGATCTGGACAAGCAGCTCGACGCCATGGGCGAAGGCGGCGACGACTTCTTAACCAAGCCGATCAAGCCGCGCCACCTGATTGCCACCGTGCGCCAGCGCGCCGCCCGGGCGCGCCACCTGCACGCGCGGATGGTGCGCGACAGCCTGACCGGGCTGTACAACCACACCCATATTCTGCAGTTGCTCGATGACGCCCGCAGCCGCGCCCGGCGCACCGAACAGCCGTTGAGCTTTGCCATGCTCGACATCGACTTTTTCAAAAATGTTAACGACACCTACGGCCACCCCATGGGGGATCGGGTGATCAAAAGCCTGGCGATGTTTCTTAAACAGCGGTTGCGAAAATCCGACCACATCGGCCGTTACGGTGGCGAAGAGTTTGCCGTGGTGCTGCCCGACACCGACGCTGCCACGGCCTTGGTGGTCCTGGAAGATATTCGCCAGCGTTTTGCCGAAATCCTCCATCCGGCGCACCCGCATGATCTGTCCTGTACCTTCAGCTGCGGGATCGCCGAACTGACCGGCAACGACGACGGCAAAACCCTCTCCAAACACGCCGACCAAGCGCTCTACAGCGCCAAACACTCCGGGCGCAATCGCAGCGCAGTTTTCCCCGCCGAATAGACCGAACCGCCGTCATAAAGCTGCAACAAAACCGCAATAGAGTTGCTGGCATTACGCCACTTCGCTTAGCGGGTTCAGCATGCGCCTCAAACAACTGACCAATCTCAATACCCTGCTACTGATCAGCGTTTGCCTCGGTCTTGGCGTCACGCTCTGGTGGTCGCAACGCGCTCTCGAACGGCCTTATTTGCTGATGGAACGTTACCTGAGCCTGGCGCAAGATTTTCAGCATGAGGTGGCGCAGAACATTCAGGACTACCTCGCCAGCGGTGATGCCTTGCGCCATAGCACCGCCAGCCAGGCGATCAACAACCTGGAGCAACAGCTCGACGCATTACCACCACAACTGGCCGAGCAACTGCGCCCGAGTTTGAGTGAGCTGCGCGAGTTCACCGCCAACCAACTGCTCGCCGCCGGCAAACTGGCCGGTGATCCGCAAGCCTTGCTGCTGCAAGCCGAGCGCGAGATGGCCGACAACCTGCAGCTGCTCAGCCAGTACGCCGACCAAGCCAGCAGTGGCGGCGCCGATTACCGAGCGCCACTATTGCAAACCGCCCAGCACCTGACGCGCCTGAGCCATGCCCGGGGCAAACTGGTCAACAGCGGGCGCAGCGAGTTGCGCACTGAAGTGCAGCGCGAGCTAGGGCTGCTCGGTGTCCAAGTCGAGCGCCTGAATGCCTTGCCGCTGCTCGGTGTGACGGTCAGCCAGGAGTCGAGCAACGAAAGCTTTGGCGCACTGCTGGGCCTGCACACCGAGGCCGAGCAGCACGCCGCAGAAGATCAGGGCATCGCCCTTAAGCGCGAACTCAACAGCTTGCTGCAGCGTTATCCGGCCGAGCTGGCCCGCACCGGCGAGCTGATCGAGCAACGCCAACAACTGGCCATCAGCACCCAAGCCAAGGTCGCGGCCCTGCAACAGGCACTGGCCGCCCTGGAGCCGCTGGTGCGCGCCGAGCATGGCCGTATTCAGAGTCAGGTGCAGCAGGTGCAAGGCCTGATGATCGGGTTGATCTTGCTGATTGCCTTGCTGATCGACCGGATTCAACGGCGCCTGACCAATGTGCTTAACCGCCTGGTGCCAGCCCTGTCTGCCTGGGCGGCGGGCGACTTTAGTGTGGAGATCAAACTTAATCCGCGCACCCGCGA
>MHZN01000081.1 GCA_001830395.1 Pseudomonadales bacterium RIFCSPLOWO2_12_59_9
TGACGGCGAGAGTTGTCGGGCCAGACCCAGTTGAGTAAACCAGTCGAGCAGGTCGACCTTAGCCAGCTCGGCGTTGCTCAGGCCATTCACCCGCGCCAGTAACACCGCCAGTAGACCGCGCAGTAAGCGTGCCTCACTGGCGGCGCGAAACTGCCAGTGTTGTTGATGCTGCTCGGCCAGCAGCCACACCTGGCTTTCGCAACCGCTGACCAGGTTTTGCTCGCAGCATTGCCCCGCCGTTAATGGTTCGAGGCGCTCGCCCCACTGCATCAGCAGCCGCGCGCGGGCCTCCCAGCCGCTGGCGGCGCTAAAGGCGGCGAGGGCTTGTTCGGCCGCTTGCGGCAGGCTCATTGCAGCAGCTCCAAAGCTTGGTCGAGGGCGCTGAAAAACTGTGCCAGATCCTGGCCGTCATTGTACAAACCCAGCGACACCCGCAACGCGCCGCTGACTCCGAGGCTCGCCAGCAAGGGCATGGCGCAGTGTTGGCCAGCGCGCACGGCAATCCCTTGCTCGGTCAGCAGTTGTGCCAGATCGCTGTGGTGTACGCCGGCAACGGTGAAGCAGGCCAGCGCCACCTCTGGTGTGCCGAGTAACTGGATGCCGCTGCGGGCCTGGAGGCCACTGAACAGTTGTCGGTGCAGCGCAGCCTCATGGGCGGCCACAGCTATTGCATCCAGGCTGCGCAGGTAGCCGAGGCTGGCGCCGAGGCCGAGCACGGCGGCAATCGGCGGGGTGCCGGCTTCAAAACCCAACGGAGCGGGGCGAAAACTGGCCTGTTGATAGTCGCAGGTTTGCACCATCTCGCCGCCAAACTGCCAAGGGCGCAGGCGCTGCAAGGCCTCGGTACGGCCGTACAGCACGCCAACACCGTCCGGGCCGTAGAGCTTGTGGCTGGAGAACAGGTAAAAGTCGCAGCCCAGCGCCTGCATATCGGGCTGGCTGTGCACTGCACCTTGGGCGCCATCGACCACCGTCAGGGCGCCCTGGGATTTGGCCAGGGCCAGCAACTCGGTCAGCGGCAACCAGCGGCCAAGCACGTTGGACAGTTGGCTGATGGCCAGCAATCGGCAGCGCGGACCTATCAGTTGCTGGGCGGTGGTCAGGTCAATATCACCGCTGGCATCCAGCGGCAGCACCACTAATTTCAGGCCGCGGCGTTGCGCCAGTTGTTGCCAGGGCAGCAAGTTGGCGTGGTGCTCGAGGGCGCTGATGACAATTTCATCGCCGGCCTGAAACTCCTGCTCCAGCCCATAGGCCAGCAGGTTCACCGCCTCGGTGCTGCCACGGGTGAAGATGATTTGCTCGCAGCTAGCAGCATTCAGCCAGCTGGCCAACTGCTCACGCACCCGCTCGAAGGCGCGAGTGGCCCGCTCGCCGGGCAAATGCTGGGCGCGATGCACGTTGGCCGCGCCGCCCTGGTAATAGTCGCTGAGCGCCGCAATCATCGCCTGCGGTTTTTGCGCGGTGGCGGCGCTGTCCAGATAGGTCTGGCCTTCGCTGGCAAAGGCGGCGAGGGCCGGGAAATCAGAGCGCCAAGGGGAGTGCAAGGGCATGGCGATACGCGTAGAGCGCTCCAAAATAAACAGCATAAAAGGTCGAGCTTAAAGCGTCGCGAGCGACGCTCAGGCAAGGCGCAATCAGGCGAGGGCGCGGAGTTTACGGGTTGTAAATGAGCAGCCCGAGCCTGATTGCAACGCAGTATGAGCGAGCGCAGTAGCTTTAAGACGACCTTTTCAATTATGCGCGTGCAGGGTTTCGTTCAGCTCGATAGCCGACTTATGGGTCTTGCATTCCACGGCGCCGGTTTGCGAGTTGCGGCGGAACAGTAGGTCGGTCTGGCCGGCCAGTTCGCGGGCTTTCAGTACTTTGACCAGCTGACCCTTGTCATCCAGCAGCGCCACCTTGGTGCCGGCGGTGATGTACAGGCCGGACTCGACGGTGTTGCGATCGCCCAAGGGGATGCCGATGCCGGCATTGGCGCCAATCAGGCAGCCTTCGCCGACGCTGATCACCAGGTTGCCGCCGCCCGACAAGGTGCCCATGGTCGAGCAGCCGCCGCCCAGGTCCGAGCCTTTGCCGACGAACACGCCAGCCGAGACGCGGCCTTCGATCATGCCTGGGCCTTGGGTGCCGGCGTTGAAGTTGATAAAGCCTTCGTGCATCACGGTGGTGCCTTCGCCCACGTAAGCGCCCAGGCGCACGCGAGAAGCATCGGCGATGCGCACGCCGCTCGGCACCACGTAGTCGGTCATTTTCGGGAACTTGTCGACCGAGAAGACTTCCAGCAATTCGCCGCGCAGGCGCGCCTCCAGTTGGCGCTCGGCCAGCTCGCCCAGGTCGATGGCGCCCTGGCTGGTCCAGGCCACGTTAGGCAGCAGCGGGAAGATCCCGGCCAGGTTCAAACCGTGGGGTTTCACCAGGCGATGGGACAGCAGTTGCAGCTTGAGGTAGGCCTCGGGGGTTGAGGTCAGCGCCAAGTCTTCAGCCAGAATAGTCGCCACCAGTGGCTTCTCGCTTTCGGCCAGGCGGGTCAGCAGCGCGGCTTGCTGGGCGTCCAGCGGCTTGACCAGGTTGGCGAGTTCGATGGCCTGGGTGGTGCTGAAGCTGATGGCCTGGTTGCCGCCGGTGTAACCCAGCAAGGGGGCGATGGCCGCCAGCAGTTCGCTGGCTGGATTGAGCAGGGGCTGAGCGTAAAACACCTCCAGCCAGCTTTCTTGACGATTCTGGGTGCCGACGCCGAAGGCCAGGCTGAACAGTTGCTGCGACATGGGTTGATTCCTTTTTGTGGCTAATTCGAAAGGCGTTGCGCGGTGGTTAAGTCAGCGCCTGCTGATAAAATTCGGGCTTGAAACCGAGCAGGCTGCGTTCGCCAAGATCCAGCACCGGGCGCTTGATCATCGAGGGCTGAGCCAGCATCAGGGCAATCGCCCGGTCTTGGTCGAGGTCGGTTTTTTGCGCCTCGTCGAGCTTGCGAAAAGTAGTGCCGCTGCGGTTAAGGACTTTCTCCCAGCCGTGCTGGTCACACCATTTCTGCAGGTTGGCCTGGTCGATGCCGAGCGTTTTGTAATCATGAAAAACATAGCCAATGCCTTGCTCATCGAGCCAGGTGCGAGCCTTTTTCATGGTGTCGCAAGCTTTGATGCCATAGAGGGTGATGCTCATGGGCGCACCGTCTGCAGATAGGCGCGAATCCGCTGGGCGGCTTCGATGCAGTCGGCTAACGGTGCCACCAGGGCCATACGAATCCGCCCTGCGCCGGGATTAAAACCGTCCACTTCCCGCGACAGGTACGAGCCCGGCACTACGGTGACATGCTGCTGGGTGAACAATTCACGGGTGAACTGGGCGTCATCGCCGGGCACCTTGGCCCAGAGGTAGAAGCCGCCATCCGGGCGCTGTACGTCCAGCACTGGGCTGAGGATATCCAGCACCGCGTCATACTTGGCGCGGTACAGGTCGCGGTTGGCGCGCACGTGATCTTCGTCGTTCCAGGCGGCGATGCTGGCCAGCTGAGTCGGCACCGACATGGCGCAGCCGTGGTAGGTGCGATAGAGCAGGAAGGCTTGCAGGATGTCGGCGTCGCCGGCGACAAAGCCCGAGCGCAGGCCCGGCAAGTTGGAACGCTTGGACAGGCTGTGAAACACCACGCAGCGCTTAAAGTCGTTGCGGCCCAGGCTGACGCAGGCGCTCAGCAGGCCGGCCGGCGGCGTGCTCTCATCGAAATACAGTTCGCTGTAACACTCATCGGCGGCGATCACGAAATCATATTGGTCGGCCAGGCCGATCAACTTTTCCAGGGTCGCCAGCGGGATCAGTGCGCCGGTGGGGTTGCCCGGCGAGCAGAGAAACAAAATCTGGCAGCGCTGCCAAACCTCCGGCGACACGGCATCGAAATCTGGATTGAAGCCGTGCTCGGCCAGGCACGGCAGGTAGTGCGGCTGCGCGCCGGCGAGCAGGGCCGCGCCTTCGTAGATTTGATAGAAGGGGTTAGGGCTGACTACTAGCGCGTCGTCACTGCGATTAACCACCGCCTGGGTAAAGGCGAACAGGGCCTCGCGGGTGCCGTTGACCGGCAAGATGTGCTTGGCCGCATCGAGCCAGCCGCCGGGCACGGCAAACCTGCGCTCGCACCAGCTGGCAATCGCTTCGCGCAGGGCCGGCAGCCCCAGGGTGGTTGGATAGACCGCCAGTTGGTCGAGGTTGGCGGCTAAGGCTGCGGCGACAAACTCCGGCGAGCGGTGCTTGGGCTCGCCAATCGACAGGGCTATCGCCGGCAGCTCGGCCGGTTGTACGCCGGCCAGCAGGGCGCGCAGTTTTTCGAACGGGTAGGGTTGGAGCTGCTTGAGCGCACTGTTCATCGGGTTTGCAACTTCCTAAATACGTATGGTTGTTGGTGCGGCGGATTGATCGTTGGCGTCGGATAATTGGGCGGTAATCGCGGCCTGCAGGCGGGCGCACAGCTCGGGGTCGGCCAGTGGCTGGTGGCGGGCATCGGTAATAAAGAACACGTCTTCAACCCGCTCGCCGAGGGTGGCGATCTTGGCATTTTGCAGCGACAGGTCGAAGTCTAAAAAGATCTTGCCGATGCGTGCCAGCAGGCCGGGGCGATCCGGGGCGGTCAGTTCGAGCACGGTGACTGGGCGTTGGGCATCGTTGTGGAGGCTCACCTGCGGGGCGAAGGCGAAGTGCTTGAGCTGGCGCGGTACCCGGCGTTGGATAATGGTCGGGTAGTCGTCGGGGTTTTTTAGGGCATCAATCAAGCCCTGGCGAATCTCTTTGCTGCGCGCCGGATTGTCGCCAATCGAGCCGCCGTCGGCGTCCAGCACTATGTAGGTGTCGAGGGTGAACTGGCTGGATGAGGTGATGATGCGTGCGTCGTGGATGCTCAGGTTGAGCTGGTCCATGGCGGCCACGGTCACGGCAAAGAAGTCGTGTTGGTCTTGGGCGTAAATGAAGATTTGCGTGGCGCCTTCAAATTCACGCTGGGTGGTTTCCTTCAGCAGTACCAGCGGACCGGCTGCAGCCGGGTGCTGCAGTATGGCCTCGGTGTGCCAGGCCACATCGGTGGCGGTGTGGCGCAAGAAGTAGTCATCGCCCAGTTGCGACCAGAGCTGTTCGGCTTCGTCCTGGTCATTACCACCGCGTACCAGGGTATCGATGGCGGCGTTCTGGGTCAGGCGGATTTGCTCTTCGCGGTCTACCGGGTTTTCCAGGCCGCGGCGCAAGGCCCGTTTGGTTTCGCTGTAGAGCTGGCGCAACAGGCTGGCGCGCCAGGAATTCCACAGCGTCGGGTTGGTGGCGTTGATGTCGGCCACGGTCAGTACGTACAGATAGTCGAGGTGGGTCTGATCGCCGACCAGTTGGGCGAAATTGTGTATCTCCTGCGGGTCGGAGAGGTCTTTGCGTTGGGCGGTGGTCGACATCACCAGGTGGTTTTTCACCAGCCAGACGATTAACCGCGAATCCCAGGCCGGCAGCTGGTGGCGCTGACAGAACAGCTCGGCATCCACCGCGCCGAGTTCCGAGTGGTCGCCGCCGCGGCCTTTGCCGATGTCATGGTAGAGGCCGGCCAGGTAGATCAGCTCGGGCTTGGGCAGGGTGGCGATCAGTTTGCTGGCCAGCGGGAATTTCTCGCTGACCCCGGGCTTGCCCAGTTTGCGCAGATGCTTGATCAAATTCAGGGTGTGCGCATCGACGGTGAAAATATGAAACAGGTCGTGCTGCATCTGCCCGACGATACGGCCAAATTCCGGCAGGTAGCGGCCGAGAATGCCGAAGCGGTTCATCCGCCGCAGGCTGCGGTGAATGCCCTCGGCGGACTTGAATAGCTCGATAAACAGGCTGGTGTTGCGAATGTCTTGGCGAAATTCGTCGTTGATCAGCGGCCGGCTGTCGCGCAGCAGGCGAATGGTGTCGGCTTGCACGCCGCGCAAATTCGGCGTTTGCGCCATCAGCACGAAGACTTCCAGAATCGCAAAGGGGGTGCGGGTGAATACATCCGGGTGGGTGACTTCGAGGAAGCCATTGCGCACCTGAAAGCGGTTATTCAGAGGCGTCGCCGGCAGATTCTCGGAGTGGCGCAGTATCACCTCTTCAAAGTTCTGCATGATCAGGTCGTTGAGCTCGGCCACCGCCATTACCGCGCGGTAATACTTTTGCATCAACTGCTCGACGGCCAGCTTGCCATCGGCGTCGCTAAAACCGAGCAGGCCGGCAATTTTCTGCTGATGATCAAACAGCAAGCGGTCTTCACTGCGCCCGGCCAGCATGTGCAGGGCATAGCGCACCGTCCAGAGGAAATCTTGCGAGGCCGACAACAGGCTCGACTCGGACTCCACCAAAAAGCCCTGGGCGGCCAGGGCGTGCAAATTCAGGGTGCCAAATTGCCTACGGGCCACCCAGAGGATGGTCTGGATGTCGCGCAGCCCGCCGGGCGAGCCTTTGACGTTGGGCTCCAGGTTGTATTCGGTGTCGTTGTACTTGGCGTGGCGGGCGGCTTGCTCGTCACGTTTGGCCAGAAAGAAGTGCTTGCTCGGCCA
>MHZN01000082.1 GCA_001830395.1 Pseudomonadales bacterium RIFCSPLOWO2_12_59_9
TCATCAGCACCTGCCAGCAACTGCGCAGCTTGGGCATCAAACTGGCGATTGACGATTTTGGCACCGGCTACTCCTCGCTCAGCTACCTTAAGCGCTTCCCGGTGCACTACGTGAAGATCGACCAGACCTTTATCCGCGACCTGGGCAGCAACGCCGAAGACGCCGCCATAACCCGCGCCATCATCGCCATGGCCCACGGCCTGGAGCTGAAAGTGGTGGCCGAAGGGGTCGAGAGTCCAGCCCAACTGGAGTTCCTCAAGGCCCATCGCTGTGACGAAATCCAAGGCTACCTGGTCAGCCCAGCGCTACCGGCGGCCGCCTTCGCCCAGCTGCTGCGCGAGCAATTGACGAGCGCCTGAGCGCTCGCCTGCTGCTCAGCAATCGGTAGGGTGGGCTTCAGCCCACCATGACTCTTGTGCTGGTCGCGGTGGGCTAAAGCCCACCCTACGGGGCTGTTGGACATCGCAAACCTCCTACAAAGAGCTGCAATTCGGCTCAACTCAAAACGGGCACAACCCCATCACTTCTCCGGCATCCCCGAAGAATGGTGGCTGCTGATCAGCCACTGCTGGCCGTCCCACTTATAGGTGTAGGTGTAACGGGCATGCACCACCGCGCCGGTTTTGCTGAAGCTGAAGGTGTACAGGCCGATATCCACCGCGCTGTTGCAGCCCAACTGGATGGTCCGCGAGTCGATTTTGCCGGACGGCCGATCATGCAAAAAATGCTCGAAGTAATCCTCTTTGGCCGCTGGCGTCAGCCGTGGCACGTTGGACAGGGTCGGCAGCAGCACCGAGTCTTCGGCGTAATTGCTCAACACCTGATGCGGGTCGCCGCTGATCAGCGAGCGGTTCCAGCGCTCGAATAACCCGGCAATTTCCGCCTGGCTGGTGACCTTGCAACTGGCCATCGGCGCGTTGCTGAGCGGTGGATTCGGCGGGTTGCTAGGGCTGGTGCCGCAACCGGCCAACAGCAAGGCCGCAACGGCCATGGATAGGGTGACAAATTTCTGCATAACGGCTCCTCGACTGAATCTTTTGCCACGGGTCGATGCCCGGCGGCTGTTCGCGCCCTAGAGATGGCGCACCCGCAGAGCCTAGTTGAGGTCGAAGACTTTCGGCACTAATACCGAAAGCGTTGAGCGCTGGTGTACCCGTTATGGCTTGGGGCTAAATCGTAGGGTGGACTCAGGAGCGCAGCGAACAGTCCACCATTTGGCGTCGGTGAGTTGATGGTGTGCTGCCTGTGGTGAGTTCGGTGTGCATATGAGTTTCGTAGGGTGGGCTTCAGCCCACCGCGTCTGAACGCAACAGAGCTGGTGGGCTGAAGCCCACCCTACGTGTAGCTCTGATGCCTAACCCAAGCGGCCATCGCGGGTGCGGCTGAAAAACTGCGCCACACCGGCCCAAAACACGCACCGTTTAAGCAACGCCTTAACCAAGCTTTGGCAGCTCTGCATACAGGCGCTCAACCAACTCTTTGCCATATTTCCGTTCCAGCTTCCTGACTATAAAGTGCCCTCTGGCCATGTCTTGGAAGTGGTCCATAAATATAGTGTTAACTATCGCCCCGCCCGCCGCGCCGATGGCGGGTATGGCTTGAGCCGCGGCCTTCTCGGTGACCTGCACGCCAAAGCGTTCGGCAATTTTCGCGATGAGTTTAATCAAGATGGGCGCCCCTTCATCGGTTAAGGTCTTGCTCACCATAAACTCCGAAGCGTCGGCTACCGATTTAGCCAGTACCGCGCGCACCGCGTAATAGCCACTCTCGGTGTCGTCATCAGACTTGCTGCTGCCGCCCAACGCGAACACTTCCAGGCAGGCCAGTTTGGTTTCTATTGTGGTGATGGATTCGCCTTCACTTCTGGCAATATCGGCGATTGAACGCAGCATGATTGACGTGGAAATAGGCAGTTCTACGGCCAGTGCGCTAATTCCGAAAAACCCACCCACCCCGCCACTCACCGCCACGCCGAGTTTGTGCCAGATATTGGAAGATGCCTCGCCAGGAATATCCTTCATGGTAAAGGCGGCCGCATCCGAGGCTTTGAGCAGCGCCGTCTGGGTAACTTCACCGATGGTTTTATTCCAATTGTCCGGCAATAAGGCCAAGCCTTTCTCGATTGGCACGCCGATAAAGTTGGTGACCCGGGCTGCAATCCCTGGATTTTCCAAGAGGCTTTTTGCAGTTTGGAGTTCTTTTCGTTCGTGTTCGGAAAAAGTCTCCATTATATAAAACTCCCTGGCTGGATTTGTGTGGCGGGTATTTAGGTTAAAACCGTTGGTTCGGTTCTATCTTGATGAACCAATGCATAGTGTTCAACTGTTGGAAATGGCGCGTAGAAGTGATTCAGTAGCTTTCGCCATTCCTGGTAGTCGGGCGAGCCTCTAAATCCTACGGTGTGATCCTCTAACGTCTCCCAGTTGACCAGAAGAATATATTGCGACTGTTTTTCCATACAGCGCTGTAACTGATGGGAAATATAGCCGTGCATTGACGAGATTATTTTCGAGGCTAATTGAAACGACGATTCAAACTCTGCTTCGCTACCTGGAATTACATTTAGTGTTGCCACCTCAAGAATCATAAATCCACCTGGGTATTGCGATCATTCGATAGAACCTAAGGTTTAGGTTGAGGGGCGGCGGTACGCTGCCCTAGAGAGCGAAGCGAGCAGTATTGAGTGCATTGTTATAAGCCATATCCGCCGCCTAGTACTAATTTGAAACTCCGGAGTTGCTCCTGGCTTACCTTGCCTTCAAACGCAGTTTGCCCAACAACTCGTACCATACGTGAGCAGATTGTTGAGTATTTTTCAATCCAATAGCTTTTTTCTAATTCGCCCAACCAATGATTATCTTTTTCTGCTGAGGGGAGTCCGTCTAAAAGACCAATATAATATCTTATAGAATTAGCCATTATTGCTGTGTTATGTAGTAGTGATAATATCGCCTTGCTTGAAATTTCGGTTGCGGCTACTTCGTTATTAGATAAAGCATAAATAATGCTTCTAAGTGAGCGGCCACAGTACTCATCACCAAAGCAAGTGTTATTAAATGGCGTCTCCAGTTTTTTCTCGAGTTCAAGATCTAATCTCGAAAGTGATTCGCGGGCCAATAATAATTTTTGTTGATATGTGTTTGAGGCGAAACTTTTATATACCAAATATCCTGCTAGAAGCGAGGCCGCGGGAGCTAAAATCCCACCAATATACGAGCCAAAACCACCCCAGTCTTGATTGTTTGAGCTAATGCCGACGCTTCCTTTTATATGCATAGTCAAGAAATATGATATTCCCGCGACGGCAAATACAGCAATAAAGGCCAGAAGGGCAAATTTAAACTCTCTCAATGTTGCTCCTTAGCTTATAGCTAGTAATTAACCGACATAACCTGCCGCATGTATTTAGCGCAACACTACGTCCTACAACCTTCCTTGTCGCCCTATAAGTCCTATCCAGCGCTAAACAGGTCACCGTAAGCGGGCCAGTTTAGGGAGAAATGCGTATTGATATACGACAGGCCTGCCGCCCTTAAAATTAGTGCGTGGCTGCCCTGACGCTACTCATTTGCCGGCGGGGTGTCTAGCGCCCACTTTGGATGGGTTGCGGCCTGCTGCGGGGGCTCGGCCACGTTGCTCGTTCAAAGGTTCGGCTGCAACCGCACGGGGATTCGGTGTGGGCCGAAGGCGCTGCTGTAGTGGCCGAAGCGTCCGGCGATGCGGGTGTTGCAGTGCGGGCAATGGCCGTCTTCCGTTACGCGATAGGTCAAGATGCGGTGCCAGTCGCGCACTATCAGTACCTCGCCACAGCCTGGGCAGAAGGTGGTGCCGCCTTCGGCATCATGCACATTGCCGGTGTAGGCGTAGTGCATGCCTTGCGCGATGGCGATCTGCCGGGCGCGGCTGAGGGTGGCCGGCGGCGTGGCGGGCACGTCGAGCATCTTGTGGTCGGGATGAAAGGCGGTGAAGTGCAGGGGCACATCCGGGCCCAGTTCGCTGTAGACCCATTTGCACAGGGCTTCGATTTCCGCCGTCGAGTCATTGTGGCCGGGGATCAGCAGGGTGGTGATCTCGGTCCAGACCTTGGTTTCGTGGCGCAGGTAGACCAGGGTGTCCAGCACCGGTTGCAGATGCGCGCCGGTGAGTTTGAAATAGAAGTCTTCGGTGAAGGCCTTGAGGTCGACATTCGCCGCGTCCATCACCGCGTAAAACTCGCGCCGCGGCTCGGCATGGATGTAGCCCGAGGTCACTGCCACCGAGTGGATGCCCCGTTCGCGACAGGCCAGCGCGGTGTCTATGGCGTATTCGGCAAAGATCACCGGGTCGTTGTAGGTGAAGGCCACGCTGGCGCAGCCGGCCTGTTGCGCGGCCAGGGCGATCTGCTCCGGGCCGGCCTGATCCATCAGCCGGTCCATGTCGCGGGACTTGCTGATGTCCCAGTTCTGGCAAAACTTGCAGGCCAGGTTGCAGCCCGCCGTGCCAAACGACAACACGGAGGAGCCGGGATAAAAGTGGTTGAGCGGTTTCTTTTCGATCGGGTCGATGCAGAACCCCGAGGAGCGCCCGTAGGTGGTCAGCACCACCTGTTCGCCTTCACGCATGCGCACGAAGCAGGCGCCGCGCTGGCCGTCACGCAGCTTGCAATCGCGCGGGCATAAATCGCATTGGAGACGGCCATCGGCCAGCTTGTGCCACCAGCGTCCGGGGTAATGGGTGGTTAAGTCATTCATTGCCAGTCTCCTGCCACTTGGTAACGCTGTAGCGCGCCAGGTGGATATCTGCATGCCAGAAGTCGGCGGGCAGGCCGGCCTTGCGCTTCAGTTGGGCGAGAAAATCCGCCGGGTCAGGCAGGCTCTCCCAGACTTGCGGCAAGAAGGTGCCGCGGCGTTGTCGGTATTCCAACAGCACCCCATCGAGGCCCGGCCGCAACTGCTCCAGGGCCTGTTGCTCGCTGGCAGCGATCAGCGCCTCGGTGGCCGAGAGCAGCGACACTTCGATGCGGGTGCCGGCCAGCTCAGAGCGCCGCAACGGCGCAAAGCGCCAATCGCTGCTAGCCGCCGCCACGGCATTGGCCTGCACGTCATCAATCAGCCGTCGATGGGCCTCCAGGCTGCCGATGCAACCGCGCAGCAGGCCTTGCTGGGTCAGGGTGACAAAACTGGCGCCCGGTTTATGCAGCCAGGAGCGCTCGGGGTGCGCCTGCCCGGGGCCGCCCAGATGCTCGGTTATGGCCCCGCGGGCCAGTTGCAGCAGGGTTTTGCCTTGCTCGTCGTCGTGCTCCTTGGTGGCTTGCTTGGCGGGGTAGAAGGCGATGGACGCATAGCCCACCACCCGCGACTTATCGCCCGCGCTATCGCCTGAATTGCACTGATCGAGCAGCTCGGCCTGCAGCCCATGCTCGGCGGCAAAGGCCAGCAGACCATTGACCGGGGTCGCGCCGCAGGCCTGTTGGTGGCTCAGCGGCGGCCGGCGGGCCAGAATCTGCCGCACCGTTTCGCTATCAATCTGCTGCGCCTGCCCATAAGGCAGAAAGTGCGAAAGGTCCGAGCTGATCACAATCAGCGTCTCCTCGCCGCCCCACAGGCGCGCCAGCACCTGCGCCACTTCGGCGCTGCTGGCGTCGCCCACGGCCAGCGGTACCAGTTGAAACTCACCCAGCAGCGCCTGCAAAAAAGGCAACTGGACTTCTAGGGAATGCTCCAACGCATGGGCCGCGCCGCTGACGCAGACCTGCGGCAGATCGGCGATGGCGGCCATGCCGGCGATATCCAGCGCCACCTGCCCCAGCGGCGTGGCAAACGCGAGAACCCCAGGCAAAGCCAGTCCGCGCACCGGCACCCGATGCACCGGCCCCAGCAGCACCACCCGCTTTATCCGCCCGGCCACAGGACGCAGCCGGGCATAGGCCTGGGCGGCCACGGCACCGGAATAGATGTACCCGGCATGCGGCACAATCAGCGCCTTGGGCACCGCTGCCGTGGCCGTCGGATTGGCGGCAGACAACAACTGCTGCACCTGCCGAGCCAGTTGCGCGGAATCCGCCGGATAGAAACTGCCTGCCACTGCAGCAGGGCGAATACTGTTCATACAAAACCCCCTTATCTTGAATTATTTAGATAGGGCGGCAGCGCAGAAGTGCAATGGCGGGGGCTGAGCTTGTGGCGTTTTTTGGACAGGCGGTGGATGGCGACCGAACCGCCTCGTGGCCCCGGCAATTGCTTAGACATCGGTGGCTAAAGGCTGTGAGCAGTGGCGCGAGCCAGCCGGCTCAACGCGATTTAAGGCGGCCAACCCAAGACCCTGGTGGCCCAAAAAGCTGGTGGCCAAATAAAGCGTTGACCACCCTACCTGCCGCTCAATATTGCGTAGGGTGGAAAACCGCGAAGCGTTTTCCACCAATGGCTATCCAGGCTACCTTGCTACTCGGGTAGGTTGACGCCCGAGCCGCCCATTTCCTTGGGAAAGTCCTGCAGCTTGGGCAGGCCGTCCTTGATGTGCAGCACCGTCTCCTGATAGTTCACGTGCACCGTCGGTTGGTGCGCGAGGCCCGGAATCACCGCGGCATACACGTCGGTGAGGCCCATCCCCGGATGCTCGCTGAACAAGTGCCCGCCGCAGGTCTTGCACCACTTGCGGTAGCTGTTTGGCGTCTTGTGATAGGTGCCGATGTTGTCCGCACCCTGGGTGATCTGCAGTGCGTCGGGCTGCCACAGGCTGAACGCATTGACCGGCCCGGCCGACCAATGCCGACACGACTCGCAGTGGCAATAACCCATAGCCACCGGCGCACCGGTCACAGTGAACTGCACCGCGCCGCAGAAGCAGCTGCCTTTATAGGTATTGGCGTCGCTCATGATTTATCTCCTCGACCAAGCAAGACACGTCCGTGTGCGGGACTGGTTCGCCGCGCGAGTGGCGGCGCTAACCGAGGCAGATAAGTGTAGCTCGCAGGGCGGGAGAAGCCTTTCATACAGAAACGTAGGGCGGGTGCAGCCCGCATGGTTAATGATTAACGTGGGTTATTACGCATGAATATTATGCTGGAAGATGCGGGTTTCACCCGCCCTACAAGGCTATACGTTTATTTTATAATTCAAAACGGCTTCATCGCCGGTGATTCCACGGAACCCCCAGCAATGACTCGGTTGCTCGAAAATTGTAATTTCGACGTCGACCGGGGTTATTGCCAGCTCTTCTGCAAAAGACTTGAATATTGCCTTTATAAGTTTCTTTTTGGTTTCTTCGGTGCGCCCGGCGATCATGCTTATTTCGATCACGGTGTATTTGTCCGAACGCCCGCCGGGGTAATAGAAGTTACTCTTGTCTAACGGCACAAAGCGCTGTGCGCGTTTGTCTTCTGGTAAGCCGAGGGTGTTAATCATGCAGCCGTGGAGCACATCGGACATCTGCGCTTTTATTGCATTCAAGTTGTAGTCAATGCCATAGATGGTAATCATTGCGAATCCTTGCAGGTGTATAGGGATTAGGCTAGGAGGGGTGGCGAACAGTGTGGCTCATTTGTTGGGGGCGGATAAATCTTGAAGTCGCTGTAAATGCTTATAGCCCTCTGGCCAAGCGCCTAGGCCGCTGGCGCTATTGATATGCCCGGCGTCTCCGATGTTAACAAAGTTACTGCCCCAAGCTGACGCACATTCTTCGGCATAGGCAATTCCAGCATAAGGGTCATTGTTGCTCGCGATGACGGTGCTTTTGAACGGCAGTCGCTGCATGGGTAAAGAGGTAAAACCTACCGCTTGTATTGGGAATGTTGCACTGGTCGGGTTTGGTACGGCCACTAGTAATGCCGCTTTAATGCGAAGGTTTGTCTTGGCGGCCCAGTGTGCAACGAGAAGGCATGCCAAACTATGGGCCACGAGAATAGTGTTAGAGCCACAGCGCTTTACGCTTTGTTCAAGGGCTGCGATCCACTCCGTGCAGTGTGGATTGTCCCAATTTAATTGATTAACACGTGTATGGTTTTTATTTAATTGTTCCCAGTGAGATTGCCAGTGATCGGGTCCCGAATTTCCGATACCTGGCAGGGTGAGTACTTGCATGCGGATAAATCTCCTTGTCACACCATGAGTCCTTATCTAACTGTTCAACCGTCTGGGTTAGAGAGCGGCAGCTATGACGCTATCTATTTGCCAGCATGCTGTCCAGCGTCCACTTTTGGCCGGCTTCCGCTTGCCACGGAACGCGTCGACACACGGGTTGAGTCGGGGGTGAAGATGATGGGTATCACTGCGCTCAACCCATCCTACGGATCGGAGGCTCGGCACGGGCGTGGGCAAGCCTTCGGCAATTTCCGAGTGCTTAGCGGCTGCTGGTGCCTTCCAGGTTGCGCATCAGCAGGGCGTAGTTGAGGTCGATGCTTTCCGGCACGGGCAGGTAAACGGTGTGGCCGTCGCCGGGGGCGACGCTGAGGGCTTCGCCGCTGTGTTTCTCCAGCCGTTCAAGACGGAAATTCAGGTTGCCTTGTGGGGTCATCAGCTCCAGCAGGTCGCCGACGGCGAAGCGGTTTTTGACCTTGACCTCGGCCAGGCCGTTGACGCGCTCGCCGGTCAGTTCGCCGACAAACTGTTGCTGTTCGGAGACCGAGAAGCCGTGTTGGTAGTTCTGGTATTCGTCATGCACATGGCGGCGCAGGAAGCCCTCGGTGTAGCCGCGATGGGCCAGGGATTCGAGGGTGTCCATCAGCGACTTGTCGAACGGCTTGCCGGCCATGGCGTCGTCGATGGCCTTGCGATACACCTGAGCAGTGCGCGCGCAATAGTAGTGGGACTTGGTGCGGCCTTCGATTTTCAGCGAGTGCACGCCCATTTGCAGCAGGCGCTCGACGTGCTGCACGGCGCGCAGGTCTTTGGAGTTCATGATGTAGGTGCCGTGCTCGTCCTCATAGGCGGACATCAGCTCGCCGGGGCGGCTGGCGTCTTCGAGCAGAAACAGCTGATCGGTGGGGCCGCCGCTGCCCAGAGTGGGTTCGATGGGTTGCGCGGGAATCTGCTGCACGGGGATGGGTTCGTACTGTTGAACGATCTCGCCCAGCTCGTTCTCTTTGCCCTCATGGGTTTTGTATTCCCAGCGACAGGCGTTGGTGCAGCTGCCCTGGTTGGGGTCGCGTTTGTTGATATAGCCGGACAATAAGCAGCGGCCGGAATAGGCCATGCACAGGGCGCCGTGGACGAAGACTTCCAGCTCCATGCCCGGCACTTTCTCGCGGATTTCGCCGATCTCTTCCAGCGACAACTCCCGCGACAGAATCGCCCGGGTCAGGCCTTGCTGGCGCCAGAACTCGACGCTGGCCCAGTTCACCGCGTTGGCCTGCACCGACAGGTGAATCGCCATCTGCGGGAAGTGCTCGCGCACCAGCATGATCAGGCCGGGGTCGGACATGATCAGCGCGTCCGGGCCCATGGCCACCACCGGCGCCAGGTCTTTGAGGAAGGTTTTCAGCTTGGCGTTATGCGGGGCGATATTGACCACCACATAAAAGCGCTTGCCCTGGGCGTGGG
>MHZN01000083.1:0-1904 GCA_001830395.1 Pseudomonadales bacterium RIFCSPLOWO2_12_59_9
TGGTTGCGCCGCGATACGGTGAATGCACATCCCCCAGCACCCCGCCGACCGGGTAGCCCGCCACGCGCAGTTCGCTGCGCATGCCATAGTTGGCTTGCACCAGCGCCCCGACGGTCCAGCCGCCTTGCTCGGCGCTGAGCACCCGCGAGGAGGTGCCGATGCCGCCCTTGAATTCGTGACAGATCATGCCGGTGCCACCGCCCACGCAACCTTCCTGCACCGGGCCGGAACGCGCGGCGGCCAAAGCTGCCTGCACGTGTTCGGCGGTGACATGCTGGCCCCAGATGTCGCTCAAGATGCCATCGTAGGTTTCCAGCACCACCGGCATGCACCAATAGGTGTGACGCTTGGCCATTTCCCGCTCGGCCGCCACCAGTGCATCGCGCACCACGCCAACGCTATGGGTGTTGGTGTAAGCGATCGGCGTGGTCAGCAAGCCCGCTTCGCGAATCCACTCCAGGCCCGTTGCGTCGCCATTGCCATTCAATATATGCACCCCGGCAAAGCAGGGTTCCAAGTGCGCCGCGCCTGCCCGCGGCTCGATAACGGTAACGCCGGTATGGATGGACGTTTCGCCCGTTTCGACACTCAGCGTGTGATGACCCACGCGCACCCCTGGCACATCGGTGATGGCGTTGAACACGCCTGGGTTAGCTGCACCAATAGCGATGCCAAGGTCACGTATACGCATTGTTTTACTCTCTACGGTCGATCAATTAATGAGCCTGAAGTGTAAGAATCGCACCGGCTGTTAGCGATAACCCCCATTCGTTACCCCCAAGGCGTTAGCGCTGGATGCCCTGCTATAAAGCCCCGCTGGCGCGATGTTTAAATGCTCTTCAAACGACAGGATGCGGGTCTTTGAGTCAGCTGCCGGCGAGGCTGTTGCAGCGGCCTCAAAACCGCTATCGCCGTTGGCGTTTGCACGATGCCATTGGTTGCGCTGGGAAAGTGTCGAGAGAGTCAGGACCGATTCGGCACTGGGGTTCGCCCGTCTTGTGGCGGGCTGGGATTTTGTTAGCCGCCGGCGTAGAGTGCTGGCTAATTGCCCATATGGAACGGACCCTCCATGAGCGCCAGCAGTCGACAGTTCACTTCGCAGGCTTTGCAGCAACTGCTGCTCAAACGCTTTGGTATGGCCTTGGCTACCTATGCGCTGACGCTGGTGCTGTTCTGGCTGGCGGTGTTGTTTGAGGTGTATCACGCGCCGCTGTCGATCGCGCTGATCAGCACCGCGCTGGCGCTGCTCAGCCAGTTGGGGGTTTTTGCCGTGCTGCGCAGCGGCTATAACCTCAAACTGCGTGACCCTAGTTTGACGGCGCTGCAGGTGGTGCTGGCGCTGTGTTGGCTGACCTATTTGCTCGCCTACATGGGCAACGGTCGCGGCACCTTGCTGATGATGTATGTGCTGGTGTTGTTGTTTGGCGTTTTCCAGCTCAAGCCCCAGGTGTTTACCCGTTGCGCGGCCTTTGCCTTTTGCAGCTTTGCCGGGCTGAACCTGTGGGAGGCGTATCAGCAGCAGTTGGCCGATCCGGCGTTGGCGCTGCTGCAGGTGATAGCGCTGTTTTTCGTCCTGAGCTGGTTGTGCTTGTTTGCCAATTACATCCAGGGCCTGAGCCAAATCATGCGCAACCGGCGTTTCGCCTTGCAGGCCCATCAGGACACCTTGCGCGGCATGATGCGCCAACTGGAAGCCCAGGCCGCCACCGACGAGCTCACCGGCTTGTTTAACCGCCGGCATTTTATGCTGGTGGCGGGCCGTGAATTGGCCGCGCTGGTGGCGGGTCAACAGCATGGCTTGGCGTTGATCGATCTGGATCACTTCAAACGCATCAACGATACCTACGGCCATGCGGTCGGTGATCGGGTATTGCAGACCTTTGCCGCCGTCGCGCAGGCCTGTT